>NZ_JBEORR010000028.1:0-116887 GCF_040302345.1 Streptomyces sp. NPDC126510
CGAGGGACTCCGCCCGGCACGCCGAGAGCACGCACCAGACGCCGCGGGGCCCGCCCTCCGGGCGGACGACGGGACTTTGCGGACACGACCTAGGAGCTCGGGGGCTTCGCCCGGTGTGCGGGCGCGGGTAGTGCGTGGTTGATCGCGCAGTTCCCCGCGCCCCTGAAGGGCGAGCCCCTTGAGGCGTTTTTCAGTGCCGGTGTGCTCGACTGGCGATCGCGTGGCCCACGAACAGGTAGACCACCGCCGCCAGGCCGTAGCCGCAGACCACTCGGGCCCACGCCTCGTCGAATGTGAACAGGTCGTGCGACCAGCCGGCAAGCCAGCGGGCCGCGTCGTGGATGAACTGGACGAACGAGTTGCCGGGGTTGGCGTCCAGCAGGTACATCAGGATCCAGAGACCCAGGATCAGGGCCATGATGTCGGCCACGACCGCGACGATCGTGCCGGCTTGACTCGCGCCGTTGCGATATCGAGGGGACATAGTCTCCGGATTGCCCTTGAACTCTGGATGAAACCCGGGGATTCGCTCAGGAGTTCAACTCCGCGAGAACCCGCAGGGTGTGCGGGTCGGGACTGAGCACGAGGAGGTCCGTCACCGGGCCCTTGCGCCACAGCTCCAGCCGCTCGGCGATCCGTTCGCGCGGGCCGACCAGGGAGATCTCGTCGGCGAAGGCGTCGGGGACCGCCAGGACGGCCTCCTCCCGGCGGCCGGAGAGGAACAGCTCCTGGATCCGGCGGGCCTCGGCCTCGTAGCCCATGCGGGCCATCAGGTCGGCGTGGAAGTTGCGGGCCGCATGGCCCATGCCGCCGATGTAGAAGCCGAGCATCGCCTTGACGGGCAGCAGGCCTTCGGCGACGTCGTCGCAGACCCGGGCCCGGGCCATCGGCGCGACCAGGAACCCTTCCGGCAGCTCGGCCAGGGCGGGGCCGTAGACCTCGGGCCGGGTCGGCGCCCAGTACAGCGGCAGCCAGCCGTCGGCGATCCGGGTCGTCTGGGCGACGTTCTTCGGGCCCTCCGCGCCCAGCAGGATCGGCAGGCCCGGGCGGAGCGGGTGGGTGATCGGCTTGAGGGGTTTGCCGAGGCCCGTGGCGTCCGGGCCCCGGTAGGGGTGGGAATGGAAGCGGCCCGCGAGTTCGACGGGGGTCTCGCGGCGCAGCACCTGCCGCAGGACGTCGACGTACTCGCGGGTGGCGGTGAGCGGCGAGGCGGGGAACGGGCGGCCGTACCAGCCCTCGACGACCTGCGGTCCGGAGAGGCCGAGGCCCAGCATCATGCGGCCGCCGGAGAGATGGTCCAGGGTGAGGGCGTGCATCGCGGTCGTGGTGGGCGAACGGGCCGCCATCTGCGCGACCGCCGTGCCGAGCCGGATGCGGGAGGTGTGGGCCGCGATCCAGGTGAGCGGGGTGAACGCGTCCGAGCCCCAGGACTCCGCCGTCCAGACCGAGTCGTAGCCGAGCCGCTCGGCCTCCTGCGCGAGGGGCACATGGCCCAGGGAGGGGCCGCGTCCCCAGTAGCCGAGCGCGAGACCGAGCCGCATGCCTGCCTCCTGACGGTGCGTCAGCTGACGGAGGCGACGACTGTACGGCAACGGCCCCCCGCCCGGAAGGGCGAGGGGCCGTGCGAGAGGGATGCGGGCTCAGCCGCGCTGGATGCCCGACGTGTCCTGAAGGACACCGCGGCGGCCGTCCTGCGTCTGGGCGACCAGGGCCGCTCCGCGCTGCTCGACGGCCAGGTACCAGGTACCCGGGGCGAGTTCGGCGATGGGCGTGGGCGAGCCGTCCTCCGCGAACAGCGGCCGCGGCACCGGCACCGCGAACCAGAACGGGGAGAAGTCCCCGGCCGGCGGCTGCGGCGCCTGCGCCTGCTGCGGCTGGGGCTGGGGCTGACCGCCGTACGGCTGCCCCGGCTGCGGCTGGCCGTAGCCGCCGGGCTGCTGCGCGCCCGGGTAGCCGTAACCACCGGGGGGCTGGGCGCCGTAGGGCTGCGGGGCGGCCGGACGGGGGGCGGGAACGAGGGCGCCCTTGAGGACCGGGACGAGGGGGGTGGACAGGGCGGCGGCGGCCATCAGCAGGGTGGCGACGAGGGCGAGGATGATGCCGATGCCCGGACTCGGGGCGCCCTGGCTGCCGTTCTCGCCGATGTTGTCGAAGCCGCCGGGCACGTCGAAGACGTTGCCGAGCGCGCTCCACGCGGCGAACACCGTGAAGGCGGCGCCGAACTGGCCGAGCTCGATCCCTGCGATCTTCGGCAGCTGCGGCAGGCCGCGCGCGAGGACGACGAGTGCCGCGCCGATGATCCCGGCCAGCACGACGCTGAACACGACCGGGCCGCTGCCCCACAGGCTGGGGAGGTCGACGCTGTCGGGGACATTGTCGAACGAGTAGAGGTCGAGGAACGACGCGATCAACAGCAATACCGCTGCTCCGATCACCACGCCGTCGCCCCGAGTGAGGGAGCGGATATTCACTTCAGGTCCTTCGTAGGTCGTCTCATCGTCGGTAGAGGCGTCGCTGTCACCATGCCGCCGTCCGGACTCGGTGTGAAGCGCGGGGGTGGCCCCTCATCGTAAGGAGGACCCTATCGTCCGCCAGGTCAGGGTGTCCGCCGGGATCTGCCGGTCCGGGACTACCCGCGCAGAAAACTCACGATTCCCTCGGAGATCCCTTGCGCCGCCTTCTGTCGCCACGCGCCGCTGGTGAGCAACGCCGCGTCCTTGCTATCGCGCATGTTGCCGCACTCGATGAACACCTTCGGAACCGTTGACAGATTGAGACCGCCCAGGTCCTTCCGCGTGACGAGACCGCTGCCGTCGCCGATGTAGTTGGAGGGCGCGCTGCCGGTGACCGCCACGAAGCGGCCCGCGACGCGCTCGCCGAGATCGCGGGAGGGCGCGACGATCGCCCGGGTGTCCGCGGCGCCCGCGTGCACCGCCCCGGGCAGGATCACGTGGAAGCCGCGGTTGCCGGCGCCCGAGCCGTCCGCGTGGATCGAGACGACGGCGTCGGCCTTCGCCTGGTTGCCGATCCGGGCCCGCTCGTCCACGCACGGCCCGAACGGCCGGTCGCCGTCCTGCGTCAGCTTCACCGTGGCACCCTGCTTCTCCAGCAGGGTGCGCATCCGGTGTGCCACGTCCAGCGTGAACTTCGCCTCGGTGTAACCGTCGTTGGTGGACGTGCCCGTGGTGTCGCACTCCTTGGAGTTCGTCCCGATGTCCACCTTGCGGTTGATCTCGGACGCGTGCTGGAAGTTGCCCGGGTTGTGCCCCGGGTCGATGACGACGACCTTGCCCTTGAGCGGGCCGGAGGCGGCGGGCGCGGAGGCCGAGGGAGTGTCCGTGGGCTGCGGGGAGGCGCTCGGCTCCTTGGCGTCGTCGGAGGGCGCGCTCGACGCGGCCGGCGAGGAGGACCGTACGGTCGCCCGTCCCGAGCCGCCGTCGTCCCCCGAGCCGCCCACCGTCTCGTACACCAGCCAGCCGAGCAGCGCCCCCGGCACCAGCGCGGCGAGCGCGACGGTCAGGGGGCCGCGGCGGGGGCGGCGGGGCTGGGGAGGTTCGAAGTCCGGGCCTACGTACGACACGCCTGCCACCCTAGCGGCCGTCGGCGGGGGCGGCGGGCCGAGGACGGCCCGACGGGTGGTGGCAGGGCCGTGTCCGGACTCCGCGGACACGGGCTACGCTCCGTTCCCGCCGCCGCCCCCGTGCCGTACCGCCTCCTTCACCCGCGCCTCCACCTCCTGACGCGGTGTGCCCTCCTGCTTCGCGTACCCGGTCACCGCCGCCTGGACGTCCCGGGCGAGGTCGCGCCAGGCACGCCAGGCCGTCTCCCAGGTGCTGGTCTGCTGGCCGCTCCACTTGGTCTGGGTGGGCGGCCCGTACGCGTCCTGCAGATGACGCACGCGGGCGTACGCCTCGTCCGCCGCGCGCTGCTTCTCCACGAGCTCTTCGAAGGTGTGTGCCACGCGCCCGGATCCTTGGGCAGCGACGGTCGCCCACCGACGCGCCACGCCGCCCGTGGGCCGACCGGGCGGGGGTGCGCCCGGCGCAGTTCACCCGCCCGGGCGCCTGCTCAGATGCCCGGCCCCGTGCGCCGCAGCACCCGCAGCGAGTCCGTCGCCGAGACCTCGGTGAACGCGCCGGAGGCGAGGGCGCGGAGGTAGACGCGGTAGGGGGCCTGGCCGGTGAACTCGTCCTGCGGGTCGGGGAAGACGTCGTGGATGAGCAGCAGCCCGCCCTCGGCGACGTGCGGCGCCCAGCCCTCGTAGTCGGCGCCCGCGTGCTCGTCGGTGTGGCCGCCGTCGATGAAGACGAACCCCAGCGGCGTCCGCCAGAACGCGGCGATCTGCGAGGAACGGCCGACCAGTGCCACCACGTGCTCCTCCAGGCCCGCCCGGTGGAGCGTGCGGCGGAAGGTGGGCAGGGTGTCCATCAGGCCGATCTCGGGGTCGACCGTCTCCGGGTCGTGGTAGTCCCAGCCCGGCTGCTGCTCCTCGCTGCCGCGGTGGTGGTCGACGGTGAGCGCGCCGACCCCGGCCTCGCGGGCCGCGTCGGCGAGCAGGACCGTGGACCGGCCGCAGTACGTGCCGACCTCCAGCAGCGGCAGCCCGAGCCGCCCGGCCTCCACGGCCGCCGCGTACAGGGCCAGGCCCTCGCCGACGGGCATGAACCCCTTCGCCGCCTCGAACGCGGCCAGGATCTCGGGCTTCGGGGCCGCGGGCATGGGGTTCCTCTCGGTCGTACGACGGTCAGGGCGCCCATCGTGCCGTACCCCCTGCCGCGCGGACGACAGGGGGTACCGGTGAGTAGGGGAAGGGGCGGTGGGTCAGGCGGGGACCGTCTAGCCCGGCAGCGACAGGTCCAGGTCGACCGGGCGCTCGTCGCCCGCGTGGGTCGCGGACGAGGCGAGCGGCCCGTGGCCCGTGGCCCGTGCGGCCACGACGTAGGAGCCCTGGGCGGGGACGACGATCGCGTAGCTGCCGTCCTCGGCGGAGAGTGTCGCGCCGGCCTGACGGCCGCGGCGGTCGATGAGGGTGACCTTGGCGCGGGCGACGGGTGAGCCGTCGGCGCCCAGCACCCGGCCGCGGAAGCCGCGCAGGACCTGCTCGGCGCGCTCCAGTGCCGCGTCCTCCTCGCTGCTGGCGCGCAGCTGCGGCTTGTTCGAGGGCCTGCGGCCCGGCAGGAACAGCGCCAGCAGCAGGCCCACGGCCACCGCGCCCGTCGCGATCAGGAACGAGACCCGGAAGCCGTGCATGGTCGGGATCTCGACGCCGCCGACGTTGTTCGCGGTGTTCGCCAGCACCATGCCGATGACGGCGCTCGACACCGACGTGCCGATGGAGCGCATCAGGGTGTTGAGGCCGTTGGCCGCACCCGTCTCCGAGGCCGGGACGGCGCCCACGATCAGCGCGGGCAGCGAGGAGTAGGCGAGGCCGATGCCCGCGCCCAGGAGGACCGAGATGACCAGGCTCTGCCAGGCGGCGCTCATCAGGCCGAGCCCGGCGCCGTACCCGATCGCGATGATCAGCAGGCCGAGGATCAGGGTGAACTTGGGGCCGTACTTCGCGGACAGCCGTGCGTAGACGGGCGCCGTGAACATCATCGTCAGGCCGAGCGGCGCGACGAGCAGACCCGCGACGACCATCGACTGGCCGAGGCCGTAGCCGGTGGACTTGGGCAGCTGGAGCAGCTGGGGCAGGACCAGGGAGACGACGTAGAAGGAGACGCCGACCATGATCGAGGCGAGGTTGGTGAAGAGGACGGCCGGGCGGGCCGTGGTGCGCAGGTCGACCAGCGGGGCCTTCAGGCGCAGCTCCATCACGCCCCACAGCACGAGCACGACCGCCGAGGCGCCGAACAGGCCGAGCGTGGTGCCGGAGGCCCAGCCCCAGTCGCTGCCCTTGGTGATCGGCAGCAGGAACAGCACGAGCCCGGCGGACAGGCCGAGCGCGCCCGGCAGGTCGAAGGAGCCCTCGGCGCGCATCGGGGACTCGGGCACGACGAGGAGGGTGAGGGCGATGGCCACGACGCCGAGGCCGGCGGCCCCGTAGTAGAGGGCGTGCCAGTCGCTGTGCTGGGCGACCAGGGCGGCGGCGGGCAGGGCGAGGCCGCCGCCGACGCCGATGGAGGAGCTCATCAGGGCCATCGCCGAGCCGAGCTTCTCGCGGGGCAGCATGTCGCGCATCAGACCGATGCCGAGCGGGATCGCGCCCATCGCGAAGCCCTGCAGCGTACGGCCGGTGATCATGAGCAGCAGATCGCTGGTGAGCGCGCTGACCAGGGCGCCGACGACCATCACGGCCAGGCTCAGGATCAGCATGCGGCGCTTGCCGTAGAGGTCGCCGAGGCGGCCCATGATCGGGGTGGCCACCGCGCCCGAGAGGAGGGTCGAGGTGAGGACCCAGGTGGCGTTGCTGGGGGCGGTGTCCAGCAGTTGCGGCAGATCCTTGATCACCGGAACGAGCAGGGTCTGCATCACCGCGACAACGATGCCCGCGAAGGCGAGCACCGGGACCACGGCCCCGCTCGCTCTGCCGGCGGGGCGGTCTGTCGTCGTCTGCGTCATTGAGGAGGGCCTCCAGGCCGGGGAGCGTCGGGGTTACGTGGAGTACGAACCTTGTATGTCCAGGCAACTATTCCGTTGCTTCGGCACCCTAACGAAAACTTGACCTTCCCTTGGTCCTGGCGGGGGATTACGGACGGATATACGGCGGTTTGTCCCGAGGCCTAGGTCCCGGGACCGAGAACCGGGCCCGGCGAAATCCCGATGCAAGGGGCGCAAGGTGGTTGAGAGCATGACACCCATGCTCGAATCCGCCGATGCCGCCACCGCCCGCCGCCCCCGTATATCCCGGCTGTCCCGGCTGTCCCGGCTGAGGCCGCGCGGAGCGCCGCCGATGTGGCTCGTGCTGGCGCTCACCTGCGCCGGGCAGTTCCTCGTCGTGCTGGACGTGTCCGTCGTCAACGTGGCGCTGCCGTCGATGCGGACGGGGCTGGGCCTCGGCGAACAGGGCCTGCAATGGGTGGTGAACGCCTATGCCATCGCCTTCGCCGGGTTCATGCTGCTCGGCGGACGCGCCGGGGACCTCTACGGCCGCAAGCGGATGTTCCTCGTCGGGCTCGGCCTGTTCACCCTGGCCTCCGCGGCCGGCGGACTGGCACAGGACGACTGGCAGCTGCTGATGGCGCGGGCCGTGCAGGGGCTCGGCGCGGCGGTCCTGGCGCCCTCGACGCTGACGATCCTCACCGCGTCGGTGCCGGAGGGCGCCGCGAGGGCCCGGGCCATCGGAACCTGGACGGCCGTCGGGGCCGGCGGCGGCGCCGCGGGCGGTCTGGTCGGAGGGCTGCTGGTGGAGACGCTCTCCTGGCGCTGGGTGCTGCTGATCAACGTGCCCGTCGGGGCTGTCGTGCTGTGCGCCGCCGCCTGGTTCCTCGCCGAGGGCCGCGCCGGGGACGGCCGCCGCCTCGACCTGCCGGGCGCGCTGCTCGTCACGGCCGGCCTCGGCACGCTGGCCTACGGCATCTCCCAGACGGAGGCCGCGGGCTGGACGGCACCGGCCACCCTGCTGCCGCTGCTCGCCGGAGCGGTCCTGCTCGGGGCGTTCCTGGTGGTCGAGGCCCGCACGGCGAGTCCGCTCATGCCGCTCGGCCTCCTGCGTGTGCGCTCGGTCTCCTCCGCGAACGTCTCGATGTTCCTGTGCGGCTCCGCGATGTTCTGCATGTGGTTCTTCATGACCCTGTACGCGCAGAACGTCCTCGGCTACACCCCGATCGAGGCCGGCCTCGCCCTGGTCCCGAGCTCCCTCGCCGTCATCCTCGGCTCCAAGCTCGCACCGCGCCTGATGCGGCCGGTCGGCCCGCGCAACGTCGCCGCGCTGGGGACCCTGGTCGCCGTGGTCGGATTCGCCTGGCAGTCCACGATGACCTCCGACGGCTCCTACGCCACGGCGATCCTCGTCCCCGGCGTCCTCATGATGCTCGGCGCGGGCCTGGCGGCCACCCCCCTGGCCTCCCTGGCCACCTCCGGCGCCGCCCCCGAAGAGGCGGGCCTGGTCTCCGGCCTCGTCAACACGTCCCGCACGATGGGCGGTTCCCTGGGCCTGGCGGTCCTGTCCACACTGGCTGCGGCCGAGTCGGCGGGCAGCACGACCCCCGAGTCCCTGACAGCGGGCTACGCCCTCGCGTTCCGCGTGGGGGCCGGGGTGCTGACGGCCGGGGTCGTGCTGATGTGGGTGTGGCTGCCACGGCGGGTGGCCCAGGCGCCGTGAGAGGAGCGGGGGCGGGCGGCCCAGGTGCCGTAAGAGGTAGGGAGGCTACAGCCAGCCCTGGCGGCGGGCCTCGCGGAGGGCTTCCATGCGGTTGCGGTCCGAGAGCAGCACACGGACGCGGCGGCCGGTCAAGGGCCCGGGGTGGAGCGGGTGTCCAGCAGCGAGGTCAGCGTCCGCATGAAGGACGCCGCCGAGTGGTCCGCGTGGTCGCGGATGCGCGCCGCGACCGTATCGGCGCCGCCGCCCTCCAGGAGGCCGGCGATCCGGTCCAGGTCCTGCCCGTGCCCCTCCTGGGTGGTCAGGTAGAAGTCCGTCGCGTCGTACGCCATGTGGAAGACGTGCTTCTTCACATCGCTCAGCGTCAGGTAGTCGTCGTGCGTCTTGGGGGTCGGCTCGGGCGCGCCGACGCACACCGCGGGCGTGCCGGCGCCCCACGCGTTGACGGCCAGGTGGTACGTGTCGGTGATGACCAGCCGGTAGCGGGGCAGGACCCCGACCAGATCGCCGACCGTGGGACTCCCCGGGCGGGCCGCGATGTGGCTCACCGCGGCGGGGACGTCCCGGTCGAACCAGGGCAGCCACTCCAGCGGGGCGCCCAGACGGTCGGACAGGCCCTGGCAGAAGGCGGGCAGCCAGTCGGGGATCGGCGTACGGGCGCCGAGGAAGACGCCGATGGCACCGCCCTCGGGCACCGACCGGGACCACTGCGAGACCGGGAGGTGGTCGAGGTCGCCGGGGCGGGACAGCAGCGCCGCGTCCGAACCGAAGTGGTCGGTCGTACGGTCCCCCCGCAGATGCGCGAGCTTCGCCGCCGAGAGCGGATCCCGCACCCACATCCGGTGGCTGCCCGTCACCAGGCGGGAGAACAGCGGGCCGTACTCCTTGTCCTCGTAGTCGGACTGCGTGTTGTGCAGGATCGTCCCGCCGTAGCTGAGGGTCCGTGCGAGGACCTCGTCCGGCTGGTCGGCGAGGAGCAGGGCCCGGTTCAGCTGCGCCCGGGCGTCGTCCCGGTCCGTGGCGAAGCCGAAGTCGAGCAGGCGGTTCGTCGCGTCCTGCGCCAGGTAGTGCCGGGTGTGCAGGAAGTCGCCCCAGAAGACGACCGCGTCATGGTCGCGGAGTGTGCCGAGGTGCTCGGCCAGCGGATGGAAGCGGAACGGGAAGGCGGCGCCGCGCGCACCCTCCCGCAGCGGCACGGTCTCCGGCGTGTGCAGCGTGTACCAGGTGGCGTCGAACGCGGTGTCCATCCGCCGCCGCAGGGACTCGAACGCCAAGTCCACGGTCAGCATGCCCGTGTTGCGGTATCCGATGTTCGGCGCGGTGATGACGGCGACGCGTCCCATGTGCTCCCGTTCCCCTGGGGTCCTCAACCGTTGCCGGCGGCCTCGACGTGTGGGCGCGCGGACCATCGGCCAACGTACACGCCCGGGTCGCTGTGGAAACCTTCCGGGTACGGACCCGCCGGGCCGCAGGGCAGACGCGCTTGTACGGACTGCGGCAGGACAAATGTCATCGCCACACCGATCTGACACAGCGTCAGGAGCCTTCACAACTGCCGGGGCCTCGGCTATACAGAGGCGCGGGACTGGAACGCGTTTCAGTTCGCGTCCCGGTCCGGTCCCAGACGGCCTCGGTGCGGCCGACGGTGCGGACGGCCGTACCGAGGTCCTTCCTCCGGCGATCAGGAGCCCCATGCCCATCGACGCAGCCACGGCGCTCGCCGCCGCACCCCGGACCGGTGAACTCTCCTGGGACCACAAGGACGTGCAGCTCTACCACCTGGGCATCGGCGCGGGCAGCCCCGCCACCGACCCCGACGAACTGCGCTACACCCTGGAGACCCGGCTGCACGTCCTGCCGAGCTTCGCCACCGTCGCCGGCGGTGGAAAGCCCGGCGTGACCAGCGGGCTGTCCATGCCCGGCATCGAGGTCGACCTGGCCCGCGTCCTGCACGGCGGCCAGAACCTCGTCCTCCACCGGCCTCTCCCGGCGGCGGGCACCGCCACCGCGACCAACCGGATCGCCGCCGTGCACGACAAGGGCACCGCGGCCGTCCTCGTACTGCGCACCGACGTCGCGGACGACGACGGCCCGTTGTGGACCAACGACGCCCAGATCTTCATCCGCGGTGAGGGCGGCTGGGGCGGCGACCGCGGCCCCTCCGCCCGGCTCGAACCACCCGCCGGGAAACCCGACCGGACCGTCGAACGGCCCATCCGCGACGACCAGGCCCTCCTCTACCGCCTCTCCGGCGACTGGAACCCGCTGCACGCCGACCCGGAGTTCGCCAAGGTCGCCGGATTCGAACGGCCCATCCTGCACGGCCTGTGCACCTACGGCGTCACGCTCAAGGCGGTCGTCGACACCCTCCTCGGCGGGGACGTGACCCGGGTGCGGTCCTACGCCACCCGGTTCGCCGGTGTCGTGTACCCGGGGGAGACCCTGCGGATCCGCATGTGGCACACACCCGGCTCCACCCGGGTCGCCGTCGGCGCGGTCGAGCGTGAGGACGCTCCCGTCCTCGCCGACACCGTCGTCGAACACACCTGAACCACCACGCCGTACGAGGGGAGCCCGCACCATGCGCGCAGCCGTACTGCACGAGATCGGCCAGGACAAGCTGGAGGTCCTCGACGACGTCGAGGCGGTGGGGTTCGGGCCGGGCAAGGTGAGGATCCGGGTGCGCGCCACGGGGCTGTGCCACTCGGACCTGTCCGCGATGAGCGGGGTGCTCCCGCAGCCCGGCCCTTTCGTACCCGGCCACGAAGGGGCCGGAGAGATCCTCGAAGTCGGCGAGGGTGTCAGCCGTCTGCAGGCCGGTGACCGGGTCGTCGTGTGCTGGCTGCCCGCCTGCGGCGCCTGCCCCGCCTGCAAGCGCGGCCAGACCCAGCTGTGCCTGGCCGGGTTCATGAACGCGGGAACCCCCAACTTCAAGCGCCCCGGCGGGGACGTCTTCGGCTTCGCCGGGACCGGAACCTTCGCCGAGGAGGTCGTCGTCGACGCCGGCTGCGCGGTGCCGATACCCGACGACGTGCCCTTCGACATCGCCGCCCTCATCGGCTGCGGGGTGACCACCGGCCTCGGCGCCGCGCTCAACACCGCCGACGTGGCGGCCGGTTCGTCGGTCGCCGTCATCGGGTGCGGGGGAGTCGGCATCTCCGCGATCCAGGGGGCCCGGCTGAAGGGCGCCGCCGAGATCGTCGCCGTCGACCCGGTGGCCGCGCGCCGCGAGTCGGCACTGAGGTTCGGCGCGTCGCGGGCCGTCTCCCCGGAGGAACTGCCCGACGCCAAGCAGCAGGTGACCGGCGGCGAGGGCTTCGACTACGTCTTCGAGGTCGTCGGCAGGTCCGCCACCGCCCGCACCGCCTACGAGAACACCCGGCGCGGCGGCACCCTCGTCATCGTCGGCGCGGGCGCCATGGACGACTTCCTCCAGCTCAGCATGTTCGAGCTGTTCTTCGACGAGAAGCGGATCCTGCCGTCCATGTACGGCGGCGGTGACATGCTGACCTCCTACGAACGCACCATCGCCCTGTGGCGCGCGGGCCGCATCGACCTCGCGGGCCTGATCACCCACCGGGTGCCGCTCACCGACATCAACGAGGCGCTGGATCAGATGCGCACCGGGACCGCCCTGCGTACGTGCATAGAGATCTGAGGACGCCACCGATGTCACTGCCACTTCAAGGGCTGTCCGCCGTCGTCACGGGCGCCGGCCGAGGGCTCGGCCGGGCCGAGGCGCTGGAACTCGCCCGGCTCGGGGCCGCCGTCGTCGTCAACGACTACGGGCAGCCCGGGCGCGACGGCACGGGCGAGGCCTCCGCGGGCCCTGCCGAGGAGGTCGCCGCCGAGATCCGCGCGGAGGGCGGGAGCGCCCTCGCGCACACCGGCGACGTCTCCGACTTCGCGCAGGCCCGCACGCTCGTCGAGTCGGCCGTCACCGCGTACGGCAAGCTCGACATCCTCGTCAACAACGCGGGCATCCTGCGCGACCGCATGGTCTTCTCGATGGCCGAGGAGGAGTGGGACTCCGTCCTCCGCGTACACCTCAAGGGCCACTTCAACACCACCCGGTTCGCCGCAGCGCACTGGCGGGAGCGGTCCAAGCGGGCCGGGGAGCCGGTGTTCGGGCGGATCGTGAACACCTCCTCGGAGGCGTTCCTCGCGGGCTCCGCCGGCCAGCCCAACTACGCCGCCGCCAAGGGCGGGATCGTCGGCCTCACCACCTCCACCGCCCTCGCCCTCGGCAAGTACGGCGTCACGGCCAATGCCATCTGCCCGCGCGCCCGCACCAGGATGACCGAGGACGTCTTCGCGGGCGTCGAGCAGCCGCCCGGCACCGGCCTCGACCCCCTCGCCCCCGAGCACGTCGCCCCACTCGTCGGCTATCTGGCCTCGCCCGCCGCCGCCCACGTCAACGGGCAGCTCCTCGTGGTGCACGGCGGGATGGTCGCCGTCGTCGAACGGCCTCGCATCGCCGCCAGGTTCGACAGCAAGCAGGACACCTTCACCTACGACGAACTGGAGGCCGTCCTCGGCCCGTACTACACGGACCGGCCGCCGGGGGAGACCTTCGCCGCGGCGGAGGTGCTGGGTCTGAAACGCGGGTGACAACGGGTGACAGACACGGAACGGCCCTCCCCGCGTGTGGCGGGGAGGGCCGTTCTCCGTCTGGTGACTGGCGTGCCGTCAGGCCGCAGTCACGGCCTGCTCGGTCTGGGCCACCGGCTTGCGGTGACGTCCGCGCGGAGCCGTCCCGCCGTCCTGCGTGGAGACTTCACCACGGTGCCGGCCGGGGCCGGAGGACTGCTGCCGGACGTCGGCATCGCTCGGCTGGTTCGTGCTGGCGTCGCTCATCGGATGGAATTCACCCCGTCAACATGATCTTTTTTACAGCCGGGTGAGTCTAACCGGCACCCCTGACCTCGGATCCAGGCGGCCACGCCAACCGGCACTAGTTCGTTACAAGGCGTCCCAACGGCGCTTCCCGAAGCGGCACAGGACGTGCGGCCGAGGGTGCCGGAGGCGGGCCGGCCGAGGCCGGCGGGCGAGGCTCGTCCGGTGCCGCGAGCGGTCCCGGGTGTCCCGGAGGCGGGGCCGCCGGCTGCTGATGCGACGGCTGCGCCTGTCGCGGTCGCGGCCCCGGCGCGGCCCCGGGCTCCGGCTCGGCGACGGGCGGCGGGCTCACCTGCGCCACCCCGCACGGCACGGCCGCCGTCGCGTACGGCAGCCGCAGCACCCCCTCCGGCGTCCACAGGCCCGTGCCCGTCAACCACCCCTCGGGCGCCCGGAGATGGTGCACCCGCCGCTCGGCGGGACGCCAGACACCGACCCAGCTGCCCGCCGGCCCGTCCACCCGCAACGCCACCGCGCAGCTCTCCGGCGTCAGCACCTGCCCCGGCTGGATCGCGAACGGCGTGACGGAGCAGTCCCGCAGCCGCAGGCACTCCGGGAAACGCACCGGCAGCGTGCTGCCGAGGACACCCCAGCCCAGCCGGTCCTGCCCCGGCGAAGGCGCGTCCGAGCGGACGATCAGCAGCCCGCTGTCGTGGTCGGCGAGCAGCACCCGGTCGTCGCTGTCGGCGGCGATCTGCAGCAGCGGCGACACCTCACCGCCGCACTCCAGGTCCACCACGACGGCCTTGGTGCGGTCGTCGATCTCCTGGTCCAGGGTCAGCAGCCGCCCCGACCGGTCCAGCCAGACCCCGCCCGAGCAGCGGCCGGGCAGCTCCGCCAGCCGCTCGGGCCCGAAGCCACCTGCCACCAGCCACACCGACGTCGTACGCGGCCCGACGGCCAGGGCGTAGGCCCGTTCGCCGTCCGGGGCGGGCGGCAGCAGCCGCAGCCGGGCCGTCGGGTCCGGGCAGCCGACCGCACCCAGGGGCAGCTCACCGGTGCCCGGGCCGGTCGGGTACAGCAGCGAGAAGGCGTGCCGCCCGGCCACCACCCGGTGGATGAGCACCCGCCCGTCGGCCATCGGCTGCACCTCGGTGCCGGGCTCCTCCGGCTGGTTGCGCGGCAGGGGCACCGCGTACGGCTCGGGGCCGTCCAGGGTCCAGCGCTCCGGGAACCAGGAGCCGCCGGCCGACGCGAGACGCGCGCCGTAGGCGCCGTCCGCGGTGAACGTGCAGCCGGCCGGCGTGGACCCGTCCCCGCGGCCGCCCCCGCCCCCGCCTCCGTCCTCGTCCTCGCATCCCGCCGAAGGCTCGATCGCACAGACCGTCATCGCTCGGTCACCTCCAGTGACGAAGGTAGTTCGCCCGCAGGAGCGTGGAATTCCGCTGCAGCGGGCTTCACACATAAGGGTGTTCCAGGAACGATTCGCCTGAGGAAAAGGGGGCGATTGTGCTGAGCGGGGCGATGGGTATCGGGAGCGGGCGGTGGCGGTGCAACGCCACAGATCAGGCGGGTAGCCTTGCTTCCGTGCCCCGTCTGTCTGAAGTCATCGCCGCGCTGGAGACCCTGTGGCCCGCCGAGCGGGCCGAGTCCTGGGACGCGGTCGGCACTGTCGCGGGCGACCCGGACCAGGAGGTCACACGGGTCCTGTTCGCCGTCGACCCGGCCCAGGAGATCGTCGACGAGGCGGTGAAACTGGGCGCCGACCTGCTCGTCACCCACCACCCGCTCTACCTGCGCGGCACGACGACGGTCGCGGCGACGCACTTCAAGGGCCGTGTCGTCCACACCCTCATCAAGAACGACATCGCGCTGCACGTCGCCCACACCAACGCCGACACCGCCGACCCGGGTGTCTCCGACGCCCTCGCCGGCGCACTGGACCTGCGCGTCACCGGGCCGCTCGTGCCGGACCCCGCCGACCCCGAGGGCCGCCGGGGCCTGGGCCGCCTCTGCGCGCTGGACCACCCGCTGACCGTCCGCGAGTTCGCCGCCCGCGCCGCCGAGCGGCTGCCCGCCACCGCGCAGGGCATCCGCGTCGCCGGCGACCCCGAGGCGCTCGTGCGCACGGTCGCCGTCAGCGGCGGCTCCGGCGACAGCCTCTTCGACCAGGTCCGCGCCGCCGGGGTCGACGCCTTCCTCACGGCCGACCTGCGCCACCACCCGGCGGCGGAGTTCACGGCGGCTGTCGCCCCCCGCCCCCTCGCGCTGCTCGACGCGGCGCACTGGGCCACCGAGTGGCCCTGGTGCGAGCTGGCCGCGAGCCAGCTCGACGAGATCTCCGACCGGCACGGATGGGACCTGCGTGTCCACGTCTCGAAGACGGTCACCGACCCTTGGACCGCGCACGCGGCCTCGCCCCCTTCTGATCCCTTTGGAGCCCCGAACTGAACGCCGCGCCCGCCGACCAGATCCGTCTCCTCGACGTCCAGGACCTCGACGTCCGCCTCCAGCAGCTCGCGCACAAGCGCAAGTCGCTGCCCGAGCACGCCGAGATCGAGTCGCTGACCAAGGACCACGTCCAGCTGCGCGACCTGCTCGTGGCCGCTCAGACCGAGGAGAGCGACACCGCCCGCGAGCAGACCAAGGCCGAGCAGGACGTGGACCAGGTGCGCCAGCGCGCCACCCGCGACCAGCAGCGCCTCGACTCGGGCGCCGTCACCTCCCCCAAGGACCTGGAGAACCTCCAGCGCGAGATCGCCTCCCTCGCAAAGCGGCAGGGCGATCTGGAGGACGTGGTGCTGGAGGTCATGGAGCGCCGCGAGTCCGCGCAGGAGCGGGTCGCCGAGCTGACCGAGCGCGTCACCTCCGTCCAGTCGAAGATCGACGACGCGACGGCGCGCCGCGACGCCTCCCTCGAGGAGATCGACGGCGAGGTCGCCACGGTCACAAAGGAGCGCGAGGTCGTCGCCGGCTCGATCCCGGCCGATCTGCTGGGGCTCTACGACAAGCTGCGCGGGCAGCAGGGCGGCATCGGCGCGGCGAAGCTGTACGCGCGCAGCTGCCAGGGCTGTCGGCAGGAGCTCGCCATCACCGAGCTGGCCGAGATCCGCAAGGCGGCGCCCGACACGGTGGTCCGCTGCGAGAACTGCCGCCGCATTCTGGTGCGCACGTCCGAGTCCGGCCTCTAGGCCTTCAGGGAGTTCCTCCGGTGCGGGAGTTCATCGTCGAGGCCGACGGCGGGTCGCGGGGCAACCCGGGGCCCGCCGGCTACGGAGCCGTGGTCAGCGACGCGGCGACGGGGGAGACCCTGCGCGAGACCGCCGAGTACATCGGCGTCGCCACGAACAACGTCGCCGAGTACCGCGGCCTCCTCGCCGGCCTGCGCGCCGCCCACGCGCTTGACCCCGAGGCGACGGTCCACGTCCGGATGGACTCCAAGCTCGTCATCGAGCAGATGTCGGGCCGCTGGAAGATCAAGCACCCCGACATGAAGCCCCTGGCCGCGCAGGCGGCCCGGGTCTTCCCACCCGGGCGGGTCACGTACGAGTGGATGCCGAGGGAACAGAACAAGCACGCCGACCGGCTGGCGAACGAGGCGATGGACGCGGGGGCCAGGGGCGAGCGGTGGTCGGAGTCGGGATCGACGGCCGAGCTGGACGCGGCGGCCGGGAGCGCCCGGAGCGCTGAGACCGTCGCGCCGCCCGGGCCGCCCGGTGACGCGGCGGCGGGCGCGGCGCGGGTGCGCGGAGCTCTGGCTCAGGGCCGCGAGTCGGCCGCGGCGGCCGACTCGGACCGGGCTGCCGCACGGGCCTCGGCGGAACCCGGCCGGGGCGTCCCGGCCGGAGCTTCTTCCGGCTCGGCGACGGGTGGCGCCGATGCGCGTGCCGCGGCCGACGCCGGTGCCGATGCGCGTGCAGTGCCCGATGCCGATGGCGATGTGCGTGCCGCGAGGGCCGATGGTGATGCGCGTGCTGCGAGGGCCGATGGTGATGCACGTGCCGCGAGGGCCGATGGTGATGCACGTGCTGCGATGTCCGTTGGTGATGCGCGTGCCGCGAGGGCCGAAACCGACACCCGCGCCGCCAAAGCCGTGGCCGCCCCCGGCTGGGCGCCCGCCGACATGGGCGCCCCCGCCACCTTCGTCCTGCTGCGCCACGGCGAGACCCCGCTGACGCCCCAGAAGCGGTTCTCCGGCAGCGGCGGCACCGACCCCTCCCTCTCCGGCACGGGCCGGGAGCAGGCCGAGCGGGCCGCCGCGATGCTGGCCCGGCGGGGCACCATCCAGGCCGTCGTGTCGTCGCCGCTCGCCCGTACCCGGGAGACCGCCGGGATCGTCGCCGCCCGGCTCGGGCTCGACGTGAGCATCGACGACGGACTGCGGGAGACCGACTTCGGCGCCTGGGAGGGCCTCACCTTCGCCGAGGTGCGCGAGCGCCACCCCGACGACCTGAACGCCTGGCTGGCCTCCCCGGACGCCGAACCCACCGGCGGCGGGGAGAGCTTCGCCGCGACGGCCACCAGGCTCGCCGCCACCCGCGACAAGCTGGTCGCCGCCCACGCGGGCCGCACGGTCCTGCTCGTCACGCACGTGACCCCGATCAAGACGCTCGTCCGGCTCGCCCTGGGAGCCCCGCCGGAATCACTGTTCCGCATGGAACTGTCGGCCGCGTCCCTGTCGGTGGTCGCCTACTACGCGGACGGCAACGCCAGCGTCCGCCTCCTCAACGACACGTCCCACCTGCGCTGAGCGCCGCCGCCTCCCGGGCCAGAGCCTCGACGCGCCCCCAGTCGCGGGCGGCGACCGCGTCCGCCGGCAGCATCCAGCTGCCGCCCACGCACCCGACGTTGGGCAGGGCCAGATAGTCCGGCGCGGAGTCCGGGCCGATACCGCCCGTCGGGCAGAACCGCGCCTGCGGCAACGGCCCCGACAGCGACCTGAGATACGCCGTGCCGCCCGCGGCCTGCGCCGGGAAGAACTTCATCTCGCGCACCCCGCGCTCCAGCAGCGCCACGACCTCGGACGCGGTCGACACCCCCGGCAGGAACGGCACCCCCGACGCCCGCATCGCCTCCAGCAGCACGTCCGTCCAGCCCGGACTCACCAGGAACCGGGACCCCGCGGCCACCGCCTCGGCGACCTGCCCGGGCCGGATCACCGTCCCCGCCCCGACCACGGCCCCGGGCACCTCCTCGGCGATCTCCCCGATCGCCTCCAGGGCCGCGGGCGTCCGCAGCGTCACCTCGATCGCGGGCAGGCCGCCCGCGACCAGCGCCCGCGCCAGCGGCACGGCGTCGCCGACGTCCTCGATGACGACGACGGGGACGACAGGCGCGAGGCCCAGCACGGAAGCGGGCGGGGGAAGGGGAGCGGGCAGGGGAGAGGAGACCATGGCGTCATCCTGCCGTCGCAGTGCAGGCTGCGCAAAGGTCATTGCATGACATGCAACGCGAGCTAGTGCACCTCGTCCACCAGCACATCCAGCGACCATGCCTGCCCCGACTTCGCGGGCGCCTGTGCCTCGACGACGTACCCGAGGTCCCGGAGCGCCTCCACCAGCTCGGCCGGGCCCTTCGGGTCGGTCCCGGAGGTGAGCAGGCTGCGCACGATCCGCCCCTTGGTCGCCTTGTTGAAGTGGCTGACCACCTTCCGGGTGGGAGCGTGCAGCACCCGCACGGAGGCCGTCCGCCCGGCGACCTCGCCCTTCGGCTTCCAGGCGGCGGCGTACGCGGCGGACCGCAGATCCAGCACCAGCCCGCCCCCGGCCACCTCGGGAAGCACCGACGCCATCGGCGTACGCCAGTGCGCGCCCAGCGCCCCGAGCCCCGGCAGCTTCACACCCATCGAGCAGCGGTAGGACGGAATCCGGTCCGTCACCCGCACGGCACCCCACAGCCCGGAGAACACGAGCAGCGACCGCGCGGCCCGCCGCTTGGCGGCCGTGTCCAGCGACGCCAGGCCGAGGGCGTCGTAGAGCACGCCGGTGTAGATCTTCCCGGCCGGCCGCGCCCCCGCCGTGCGCAGCTCCGCGTTCTTCGCGACCTCGCCCCGCAGCCCTTCGCTCAGCCCCAGCACTTCGCGTGCCTTGTCCTCGTCGCCGGCGCACAGCTCGACCAGCTCGGTGAGAACGGCCTCCCGGGCGGCGGTCAGCCCCGGCAGCGACAGTGACTCCGGCTTCAGCGGGGCACCGCGGCCGGAAGAGGCCTTGCCCTCGGACGGCGGCAGCAGGACAAGCACGGGTACTCCTTCGATCGAACTCCGCCCGACAGCGTACGGGGAGCTCAGACACGCGCCCGGCCGAGGGCGCGGACCAGGGCGTCGACGTCGTCGGCGTGGAAACGCACGAGCCGCACCTCGCGGCGCCGCCCGAGAAGGGTGACGTGCGTGACCGGTTGGGTCAGTTCGAGCGTGACGCTGGTCTGCGAGCCCACCTCCAGATCCAGCTCCCCTTCGGCAGACTCGTGCGTCATCCGCAGCTCACGCCGCACGGAGCCGATCCGCTCCAGCGGGACCAGCAGGTCGACATGGACGTAGCGCCGTATCCGCAGGGTCCCGCGGGCCGCGTCCAGCACATGCGGACGGACGACGGACGAGGCATGCAGCGCGACGACGAACACGACCGTGTACACGTCCAGGAAGAGGAACGCCGCATGCACGGCGGGCCAGTCCCGCAGCAGCACGGACAACGTCACCGTCTCGACGACGCACACGAACGCGAACCCCGCCATCATCGCGCCCTGCCCCCGCGCATATCCGAAGCCCGACCCGCCGCCCGTCCCGTGCGTACGCCGCGCCAGCCACAGGGCGAGACTCGCCAGCAACAGCACCTCGTGCCGGACCAGCGACCACCCCACCCTCATCGCCGCTCCTCGGTGAGGATCCGCAACGCACGGCGGACCGCCTCCGCCTGGGCCGGGGCGAGGTCGTCGTAGAACGCGCGCAGCACGCTGTCGTGCCGGTCGAGCTCACCGATCTCACCGATCCCCGGGAACAGCGTCGGCGGAATGCAGTCGGCGAGGGCCCGGGCCGCCTCCTCGACGCGCGGGTCGGCGGGCTCGGCGGAGGCGAGCGCGTCGAGCAGCGCGTAGGCCTCACCGGCCCGCGCCACGGCCCCCGGACTCCCCAGCGCCTCACCCACCGACGCCACCAGCCGCTCCCGTTCCCCGTCCGGCACGGCGGTCTCGAGGAACGCGATGATCTCGCGGTCCTTGACGGCCATGGGCGAGTCCGACAGATGCGCGGCCCGGGCGAACAGCGCGGCCAGCTCCGGCGACACCGGCCCCTCCGCCGGCACCCCGCCCTCCGCGTCCAGCAGGACCCGCAACCGCGCCCGCCGCTCCCGCAGGGCCTCCTCCTGCCGCGCCAGATCTTTGTCCAGCTCGGTCAGCACCTCGACGAGGTCCTTGCCGGCCTCGTCCGCGAGCACGTCCCGCACCTCCGCGAGCCCAAGACCCAGCTCGGTCAGCCGCCGGATCCGCGCCAGCACGACGGCATGCCGCAACCCGTACTCCCGATACCCGTTGGCCCGCCGCTCGGGCTCCGGCAGCAGCCCCAGATGGTGGTAGTGCCGCACGGCACGCGTGGTGACGCCGACGACGCCGGCGAGTTCTCCGATCCGCATGCCACCAGTGAAGACGTTGACGCTGCGGCGGGGTCAAGAGACCACGATCGGTGGAACTGCTCCCTGTTCCCGCCCACGTGATCCCGGTCAGGTCCCAGTCTTGCCGGTGACCACGGCAAAGGAGCGTCAACCTCATGGGCTTGGACCCGTACACGCAGAAGCTACTACTGGAGTGGTTCCTCGGACTGGATACTCCGGAGGGCTTCCGCGCCGAGTTGATCGAGGGCGAGTTCGTCCTCACTCCACAGCCGGACGGTCACCACGAGCACTGCATCAGCCGGATCGTCAGACAGCTCCACCGGCACTCGCAGCTCGACCTCCTGTTCTCGGGGAACAAAGGCCTGCGACTGAGCGCTGCGCACGGTCACCCCCCGGATCACGTGATCCCCGACGGCACGATCGTCGCCCGGGAGGCACGCGCTTTTCGGGGCGCTCCCTCTTGGATGCCCTGCGAGGGGGTCACCATGGTGCTGGAAGTGACGTTCACCAGGCCGGAGATCGACAGAGTTGCCAAGCGGCGTTGCTACGCCCGCGGCGGCATCCCCTTCTACCTGCTCGTCGACCGCGACACTTCCTCGACGACGCTGTTCACCGAGCCGGACGGCGACTACCTCCGTTCCCGCACTGCGGCCTTCGGTAGATCGCTCACTCTCCCGAACCCCTTCGCCTTCGACCTGGACACCACCGACTTCCTCTGATCCCCTGTGAGCCGGGGGGTACGAGGTGAGCACACAAGCGCGGATTCGAGAACAGGCCAGCTGGACCAGGGCACGACTCGGCCGCGCCGGCCCGCCCCTGGACCTCCTCACCGCCCACTTCGACCAGCACGTCTACGCGCCCCACGCCCACGACGAGTTCACCATCGGCGTCACCGTCGGCGGTTCGGAGGTCATCGCGTACCGGGGCGGGCACATCCACTCCTACCCCGGCTCGATCGTCGTCCTGGAGCCGGGCGAGATGCACACCGGAGGCCCGGCCGCCTGCGACGGCTACGCCTACCAGGCCCTCTACGCCGAACCGGCCCTCCTCACCGACGGCACCCTCGGCGGCCTCCCGCACTTCCGCGACGCCGTCCTCCACGACCCGGAACTGGCGGTGGCCCTGCGCGCCGCCCACACCGACATCAGCGCCTGCCCCGACCCGCTGGAAGCGGAGTCCCGGCTGCCCTGGCTGCTCACGGCCCTGGCCCGCCGCCACTCCACGGCCCGGGCGACCGACGACACCGTGCCCGGGGCGGTGGGCATCGCCAGGACCGTACGCGACCGCCTCGCCGACGAGCTGCTGGACCCTCCGTCCCTGGCCGCCCTCGCCACCGACCTGGGCCTGTCCCGCTACCAGCTGCTGCGCGCCTTCCGCACGACCATGGGCGTACCGCCGTACGCCTGGCTCGCCCAGCACCGGGTGGCCAGGGCCCGCGGCCTCCTGGAAGCCGGACTGCGCCCCGCCGAGGTCGCGGGCCTCGTCGGCTTCGCCGACCAGGCGCACCTCACCCGCTGGTTCCGCAGGGTGCTGGGGGTGACCCCGGCGGCGTACCGCAACAGCGTTCAAGACACCGTGGGGTGACAGGCCCGAGACTCATCGCATGACTGCACGCGGCTGGTTCCTGTTCTCCCTGATGGGAGTCGTCTGGGGTGTTCCCTACCTGATGATCAAGGTGGCGGTGGACGAGCTGTCCCCGTCCATGGTGGTGTTCGCGCGCTGCGCCCTCGGCGCCGCACTCCTGCTCCCGTTCGCCCTGCGCCAGGGCGGCTTCGGCCGCACCGTGCGGGCGCACTGGAAGCCGATGCTGGCCTTCGCCGTCATCGAGATCGTCGGCCCCTGGTGGACCCTGACCGACGCCGAGCGCCACCTCTCCAGCTCGACCGCCGGCCTCCTCATCGCGGGCGTGCCGATCGTCGCCCTCGTCCTGGCCCGCTTCTTCGGCGCGGGGGAGCGGGTGGGCACCCGCCGCATCGCGGGCCTGGCCCTCGGCCTCGCGGGCGTCACCGTCCTGACCCTGCCGCATCTCACCGGGGGCGACGCCCTCTCGATGGCCGAGGTGCTGGTGACGGTCGTCGGTTACGCCACGGCCCCGCTGATAGCGGCCCGCTACCTCAAGGACGTCCCGACGCTCCAGCTGATCACCCCGTGCCTCTTGCTGGCCGCCGCCGTCTACGCCCCCGCGGCCTTCCTGACCAGGCCCGCCACCATGCCGTCGGGCGAGGTCCTGGCAGCCCTCGCAGGCCTGGGCGTGGTCTGCACGGCAATCGCGTTCGTGGCCTTCCTGGAGCTGATCAAGGAGGTCGGCCCGACCCGGGCCGGCGTGATCACGTACGTCAACCCGGCGGTGGCGGTCGCAGCGGGCGCGCTGTTCCTGGACGAGGAGCTGACCCTCGGCATCGGCGTCGCCTTCACCCTGATCCTGGCGGGGTCGGTCCTGGCCACGGCCGCGGCGCCGAAGCGTGTCGTCCGCCGGGTACCATGGTCGACACGGCAGACGAGCCGGGCGGACGGCCGCGTGGAGTCCCCCTGACGGGGAGCTTCCCGAGGAACGTCCGGGCTCCACAGGGCAGGGTGGTGGCTAACGGCCACCCGGGGTGACCCGCGGGACAGTGCCACAGAAAGCAGACCGCCCAGCACTTCGGTGCTGGGTAAGGGTGAAACGGTGGTGTAAGAGACCACCAGTGCCTGAGGTGACTCAGACAGCTAGGTAAACCCCACCCGGAGCAAGGTCAAGAGGGGCCGCCTTTTCGGAGGTGGCTCTGCGCGGACGATCGAGGGCTGCCCGCCCGAGTCCGCGGGTAGACCGCAGGAGGCCGGTGGCAACGCCGGTCCTAGATGGATGGCCGTCGCCCCGACGACCGCGAGGTCCCGGGGTACAGAACCCGGCGTACAGCCCGGCTCGTCTGCCGCTACCTGCGGCTTTGCCTCGGAAAGGGCATCTGATCTGCGCAGGCCCGGTTCGGCGCTGGTCACACCGTTCAGGCGCGGCTGAGTGACCGCATCCCGGCGGAGGTGGTCCAGGAACGGCTGACCGCACTGGACGAGACCGAACGGTGGTGGGCGGGAACGTTCGCCGCGCACCCAGGGCGAGGACAGTGTCGAGCCCCTGCGCGAGGCGACCCGGTTCCCCGCCGTGGCGGACTGTCCGCGTGCCACCACGGACGAGGGCTGTCTTGAACCGACTGCGCTGGGCTGACTGAACAACTGCTTCATGGTCGACCCCACCCTGTCCGGCGAACTGGCCACAGCGGCGCACGATACCCCTGTGCCCGAAAGCCTTCGCTGCCGAGCAGTTGTTCGTGACCGTGGTCAGCACTCGTCTGGCCCACTCCACGTTCCGGTTCACCCCGCGATCGCTGTCGCGCACCACGCCGTAAGGTGGGTCCGCACAGTCGGTGGGCCCGTCGCAGAGCACGGGGCGGGCGTGGTGGAAGTCGGGACGGAGCAGACGGCGGATATGGCGGACGAGCAGTTGGGCCTTGGATTTTCCGTGCCGGAGGAGTCCCAGAAGCGGTCCGGGGGGGCCTCGCCGCCGCGCGCGCTCGGTGACGACGAGACGATCGACTACATCACCGGCCAGGACGTCCTCAAGCTGACCGAGGCCGAAAAGGTCAGGCAGCACATCGCCCGGGTCCTCGTGCACCAGTACGGGATCAATCCGGACGACATGGCGCGGGACTACGCGATCGAGATTCCGGCCGGTGAGGGCACCCGGAAGAGCCGGAAGAAGGTCAGCATCGCCGTCTTCGAGGCCAACAAGCCACACCGCCTGGAGTACCTGCGGCGCATCGTCATCACCAAGCCGCGTCCCCGGACGGGCCGCACCGTCACCAAGATCCGTACGCACGAGCAGGCGACGAAGGACATCGACGAGCTCCAGTCGCTGATGAGCGTGGTGGGGCCGCAGTGCCATCTGGGCCTGTGGACCGACGACATCGACCTGTACTTCGTGGAGCGGCTCAAGAAGGACGACGAGGGCCGGGAGCTCCGGTTCGAGGACCGCTTCCGCCCCCTGCCGAACTGGCCGCGCGGCGACGACACGGCCTTCGACGCCGCCCGTGACGCGTCCTCCCTGGCGGAGATCCGGCGCGCGGACAAGTACATGCTCCGCTTCGCCTTCCGGCGCTGCCACAACTACATCCACGGCAACGAGGGGCTGCCCAAGGACGCGGCGTTCTGGCAGTTCCTCTACGTCCTGTTCGCGAAGATCTACGACGAGCGCATGGTCCGCGAGCACGGGCGCGAACCGCGATTCCGCATCGACATCGAGGACCTGGTCAGGACCGAGACCACCGCCAGCGGCGCCCAGCGCAGGGCGGGCAGCCCCGAGGTGGCGGCCCGGGTCAAGAAGCTCTTCGAAGAGGTCAAGGACTTCTACAAGAAGCAGGGGCTCTTCGACAACCGTGACGAGCTGACGCTGTCCGTCCCCGCGCTCACCTTCATCGTCGGTGAACTGGCGCCGTACGACCTGGGCACGACCGACATCGACGCCAAGGGCGTCGCGTACCAGGAACTCGTCGGGGACAACCTGCGCGGCGACCGCGGCCAGTACTTCACGCCCAACGAAGCGGTGAAGCTGGTCGTCGACATCCTCGATCCGCAGGAGCACGAGACCGTCTTCGACCCCTGCTGCGGAACCGGCGGCTTCCTGCGGGAGACCCTGAACCATCTGCTGCGCAAGTGGCAGAAGGCCGAGAACGGCACCTTCACCAACGCGCAGGAACTCGCCCGGCAGATGGCCGACTACCGCCGGCGCCTGGCGGCCTACGCGGACGAGCACCTCTTCGGGGCCGACTTCGACCCCTTCCTGCGCCGGGCCACCGTGATGAGCCTGATGACCCTCACGGACACGGCGGGACACGCCTTCCAGATGGACTCGCTCGCGTTCCCGGACGGCCATCTGCCGGGCAACGACGAGGCGTTTGGCTTCCCGCAGATAAGGCTGGGCGCGGTGGACGTCCTGATGACGAACCCGCCGTTCGGCTCGGACATCCCCGTCTCCGAGGACATGATCCTCAACACCTTCCGCAAGAGCGGCGGCCAGTACGGGGTGGCCTACACCTGGGCGAAGAACAACGAGGGCGAGCTGACGAGGGGCGACGGGGCGACCGCCGTCTCCCCCGAGAGACTGTTCGTGCAGCGCGCCGTGGAGTGGGTCAAGCCCGGCGGGCGCATCGGCATCGTCCTGCCGAACGGCATCCTGTCCAACCCCGGCCCCGCGGACGAGGCGGTGCGCCGCTTCATCCTCGACCAGTGCTGGGTCCTGGGCAGCGTGGAACTCCCCGTCGAGACCTTCATCGCCGAGGCCAACGTCAACATCCTCACCACCCTGCTCTTCCTGCGCCGCAAGACCGACCAGGAGCGGCAGGAGGAGATGGAGTTCGGGGCCGCCGACTACCCGGTGTTCATGGCGGTCGCGGAGAAGGTCGGCGTGGACCGGCGAGGAAATAAGGTCTTCGTGCGCACCCCCGACGGCGAGGTGGTGGCCGAGGAAGAGGTGGAGCGCGAGATCCTGCGGATCGGCGGTGTCGAGGTGCCGCGGGAGATCCGGCGCAGCGTGCAGAAGATCGACAATGATCTGCCGAAGATCGCCAAGGCCTACCACGAGTTCGCCGCGCGGTACGCCCACGAGTTCCCCTGGAATGCCGGCGCATGATCACCCGTATCGAGGCGTACGGCTACCGCTGTTTCGAGAACCTCGCCGTCGACCTGTCCGGCTTCCATGTGCTGGCCGGCGCCAACGGCTCGGGCAAGAGCACCCTGCTCGACATCCCGGTCCTGCTCGCCGAGCTGCTCGGCGCCGAGCGGATCGAGGACGCCTTCCTGAGGCCGTCCGCCCGCACCGGCCGTCCGCCGCGTGCGCAGTCCCTGACCGAGCCCGTCCACCGGGGGAGGGACACCGGTTTCGGCTTCGCGGTGGAGGCGCGGCTCCCGGACGAGGTCACCGAGGTCCTCGCGGAGGCCACCCGCAACCCCCGTCTCCCGCTGCCCACGCATCTGCGGTACGAGTTGCACCTCACCCCGGTCGACCACGGCCGGGGCATCGAGATCGCGGCGGAGTACCTCGTGCTCTTCCCCGAAGGGCATCCCGTTCGGCCGGTACCGGGGGAGCGGGCCTTCGATGACCCGGACGAGAAGATCGTCACCGGCCGGGGCCGCAGCCATCGCGTCCGGTGGGCCTGGGACGAGAGCTGGCGCCCGGTGATCGCCCGCACCGGGGGACGGGTCTCACGCTTCACCTCCGAGTCCGGCGGGCAGCCCCCGTTGACCTGGCAGAGCCCGCACAGCAGGCTCGCGCTGGATACGGTTCCGTTCGACGAGGGTCACTTCCCCGCGGCGCTGTGGTTCCGGGGCCTGCTGCGCGAGGGCACGCTGTCCTACGCCCCCGACTGGGCCGCCCTGCGCCAGGCCGCTCCGCCCGCGGGCCGCACGCCTCAGCTCGACCCCGTCGGCCGTAACACCCCGTGGCTGGCCCTGCGTCTCAAGTACGAGGACAAGGAGCTGTACGACGCCTGGGTGGACCTGGTCAGGATCGCCCTGCCACAGGTGCGGGAGATCGACGTCGTCGAGCGCGAGGACGATCGCCACGCGTACTTCCGCGTGACCTACGCGGGCGGCCACCAGGTCACCTCCTCCGGTCTGTCCGACGGCACCCTGCGCGTGTTCGCCTTGACCCTGCCAGCCTTCATGCCCGACCCGCCGGCCCTCCTGGTCACCGAGGAACCGGAGAACGGCATCTACCCGCAGGCCATCGAGATCGTCATGCAGGCACTGCAGGCCGTACGGGACTGTCAGGTGCTCGTCGCCACGCAGTCCCCGCTGGTCCTGGCCAACGTGGAGCTGCCCGACGTACTCGCCACCCGCGTCGACCACGACACCGGCGCGGTCACCGTCGTACGGGGCGACCTGCATCCGAGGCTCGCCGACTGGCGTGGGGATCTTGATCTGGGGACGCTGTTCGCGACGGGGGTGTTCGAGTGAGCAGGGGGGCTGCACGGCGGGCACCGCGCGGAAGCGGAAACGGATCGGTCGCGCCTGTTCCGCGACAGCAGACGGGGCCGGCAGACGAGTCCGGGAAGCGGGACGTCGTCTTCTATGTCGCCGACCAGGGCATGAAGGCCATGATCGGCGCCTTCCTGGACCGGAAGGACATCCACCACAAGCTCGGCTGTGGTCCGTTCACCTTCGACGGCGGGCGGGACATCAAGCTCGCGCCGCACAAGGACTCCGAGCTGCCGCTCCGGGCCGGTGCGCTGCTCCAGCCCTGGCGCGGCGAGTACCGTCGCGCGATCGTGGTGCAGGACCACGCGTACGACAACCCGCTGCCCCCGGACGAGATCCGCAAGCGCATCAGCACGCAACTGGCGGACCACTGGCCGCAGTTCGCGGTCGTCGTCATCGAACCGGAGCTGGAGAACTGGTTCTGGTCGGACCACACCCCGGCCATCAAGAAGGCCCTCGTCTGGCGGCCCCCGGGCAAGGGTGACGAGCGCACCCCGCGCCAGGTGCTTCAGGACGCCGGCCTGTGGGACCCCGGCAAGGACAAACCCGATGACCCGAAGCGCGCGGTCGAGTACCTGCACGAGAAGAAGTACACCGGCCCCAAGAACAACGGCATCTTCCGGCGCTACGCGGAGACGGTCCCCTCCGTACGCGGCTGCACGGACGCGTCGTTCCAGCACCTGAGGGCGACGCTCGCGGACTGGTTCCCGGCCGAGACCACGACGGCATACACGACGACGGAGTACGCGCAGTGAAAATCGCGTCCAAGGACAATCCGGTACGGCTGAGCTGGCTGCGGGAGCAGGGGCTGCGGATGGATGCGGCGCCTTATCTTTCGGGAGCGTTCGAGGCGCGGAAGTTGTTGGAGCGGTTGCCGGTTCGCAAGGACAAGCTGGAAGAGCTGACAGCCGGGCACGGCGGAGGCATTTTCAACGGGCCCAAGTTCAGCCGCGTCTATGTCACCGATCCAGCGCAAGCGGTTCCGTTCCTCGGCAGCACGGACATGATGGAAGCGGACCTGACCCATCTGCCGCTGCTGAGTCGGGCCAAGGTAGCAGACAAATTTCCGTACCTGGAGATCCAGCCCGGAATGACTTTGATCTCCTGCTCCGGGACGATCGGCCGGATGTCCTACGTCCGCAATGACATGGCGGGTATCTGGTCTTCCCAGCACGTCATGAAGGTTCAGCCGAAGCCGGAACGAATTCCTTCCGGCTACCTGAACACCTTCCTCCGCAGTCGTTTTGGTATCCCCATCGTCACCAGCCAGGCATACGGCGCGATCATCCAGCACATCGAGCCCCACCATATTTCCTGGCTGCCTGTGCCACGGTTCGATCCGGCGCTGGAACAGGAGATCCACGACCTGGTGGAGGAAGCGGCCGCGCTGAGGGCCGAGTTCCAGGCGGGGTCGGTCGGGGCGACCGAGGATCTGTTCAAGACGGCGGGGCTTGAGGAACTTATCGACCTGCGGTGGCATGACGATCGGGCTCAGGATCTCGGCTTTGTGCGGCGAGGGTTGACGTCTACGACGTTGCGGGCGCTCAACTTTCAGCCCAGGGCGGCTCGGATCCTGAAGCAGCTGCGCGACGTTGAACATGTGACGCTTGGCGAGATTTGCAACGGGGGGCAGCTCAGCAGGGGCTTGCGCTTCATGCGTGTGGACGGCGCCGAAGACCCGCACTACAGCTATCAGCTGGTGGGTCAGCGGCAGGCGTTTTGGCTGCGGCCGGTAGGACGTTGGATCAGCAAGGCCAAGACGTCGCCCGAAGTGCTGGCCAAGGACGAGACGATCCTCGTTGCCTCCCAGGGGACCCTAGGTGAGAACGAGGTGTTCTGCCGCCCGATCTTTGCCACCGGGGCGTGGCTGTCGTACGCGTACTCGGAGCACTTTCTCCGTATCCGCAGCGGTGATTCCGATATCCCCGGCGCCTACCTCTTCGCCTTCCTCCGTTCCGAGGCCATGTTCCGCGTCCTGCGTTCCATGTCCACCGGCGGGAAGCAGCAGGACATTCACGAGGGGCTCCGCGCTCAAATTCCCGTCCCTGTCCTCACCGCCCCCGATCGGGAACGCATCGCGGAAACGATCCGCACTGCGTACCGGAAGCGTGATGAGGCCGACCGCAAGGAAGACAGGGCCCTGGAGCTTTTGGAGCGGGCGGTGTTGGAGCACAGCGCGACTGGGTGACGGGGGCCGGTCTGTCTACGGACACGGGGGTGTTGTTCCCTGACAGCTGAGGGAACAAGCAGGACGGCCCGGTGCCCCGGCCCACTGCGGACCGGGCCGTGGGCGGAGGCGTCAGAGGATCGGTGTCGTGCCGCTCTTGAGTGCGACGACGAACGCGCCCCAGGCGTCCGGCGTGAAGGCCAGTACAGGGGCGAGAGGCGTCTTGCTATCGCGGACGGGGATGAGGGCCGGGATGGCGTCGGCTACCTCGACACAGGCAGACCCTTCCGCGTTTCCGCTGTAACTGGCCTTACGCCACTTTGCGGTGCTCAGGTCTGGGGTGGCTCGCATGGCTTGAACTTCTCCATCGCCGCCTCGATCAACGCTGCGGATTCCCTTGGCGGTAGGGCGCAGGCCTTCATGCGATCGTACTCCCGGAGGCGCTGCGTGACGGTGTCCCGGTCGTCGAAGATCTCCCCGCTGCGGGGGCCCTCCTCGTACACGGTGGTGGAATTGTCCGGGAGGGTGAGCAAGATGAGGGTGCCGCTCATGAACGCACATGCGCCAGCCTCGAACGGGACGACCTGGATGGTTGTGTGCGAGGTGTTCGCCAGCGGCAACAAGGCTGCAAGCTGTTCGCACATGACTGCTTTGCCGCCCACAGCCCTGTGTAGTACGGCCTCGTCGAGGATCGCCCAGAAGTCCGGCGGGTTGTCGCCGCGCAGGACCTCCTGACGGCCAAGGCGATCTGCGATCAGGCGGTCGATCTCCCCCGGGGCTGCGCTGCCTTCCCGCAGCAACGCTTGCATGTACGCCCGCGTTTGAAGCAGCCCGGGAACGGTGCTCGCGCCGAACTCCTGAATCCGCGCAGCCCTCGCCTCCAGCTCCAAGCAATGATCGAATCGCCGCGGCGTGTGCTCCCGCTTGACCGCCCCCCACAGTCCCTGGAACAACTCCCCCGTCCCGAAAGCCACATCCAGCTTCTCCGAGATCGGCGGCAACGGTAGCCGTTCCGCCGTCTCCACCCCGTGCAGGTGCGTCTTGCTGTAGTTGACCACCTCTGACAGGCGGTCCAGTGACATCCGGACCAGCTGCCGATGCCGACGCAGCTCGGTGCCGTACAGCTCCCGCGCCGAGCGTGCGGGTTCGAGGTCGCGTGCGCCAATCGCCATCAGTGCGGCTCTCCTTGGTCCCGTGGTCCCGTGGTCCCGTGGTCCCGTGGTCCCGTGGTCCCGTTTGTTCCGGGTCTCCGGAGGGGACGGTTCACCCCTGTCGAGCGTAGCCACGGACGGCGACGATAAGGGCACGAACGGTGATTTCCACCGATCGCACGCACCCTCGTTCACGGAGACCCTCAATGGACGCTGCCCAGCACCCTGACACCAACGCCCCGTCCGCCCCACCCTCCCCCGTCGTCGGAGACCTCGCCTATGACACGGTCCGCAACCGCTACGGGGTGGTGATGGAGCGCACCCCGGGCCAGGTGTACCTGCGGCCCAAGGACGGCGGCCGGGAATGGACCGCGCAGCCCGAGCACATCGAACTGGCGCGTGCCGGTGAGGCGTTGAGCCCGCAGGTCGCCGAGGCGAATGCCCGCAGCCGGGGGGAGATCCTGTGAAGCGGTCACCCGAGAGCGAGAAGCCGAACGCGTACGCCCCGCCCGCCGGCCTCCCCGGCATGCCCGTCGGTAGTCTGGTCCGGGACAGCGCGACCGGGCGCGAAGGCACGCTGAGGGACGTACTCCTCTATCAGCCCGCCGACGAACCGCCGGGTCCGGCCGCCCGCCCGGCCCGTCGCCTCGTCTTTCTCCGCCCGGTCGGTGGCGGCCTGGAATGGACCACAGACCCGGACCAGGTGGTTCCGGCAGGGCGGGACCACCTGGAGAGGTCCCTGAACCCGTCCGGATCCCCATGCCGGTGAACAGGCGGACGTGCTAGGCAGTCAGGAGTCGCCCGCGTTCAACTCGTCCTCGGCCCGCAGCTCCGCCGCCAGGTCGACCAGGGAACCCTCGCCGGGAATGTGCCAGTACAGGGTTCCCTGGACCTGTTGGTTGTTGCCCATGGCCTCTTTGCGGATCTTGCGGACCAGCGTGCTGGGCGCGTACGATTGGCCGTCGGCGGCCCAGCGCAGCGGCCTGGACGTGTTCTGCTGCCAGGTCGCGAGGGCGCGGTCGGGGTTCTCGGTCAGCCAGGCGCCCAGGCCCAGCCGGTCGGGGCGGGTGACCGGGCGGAACTCCAGACGCGTACCCATCGGAATCCGTTCGGCCTTGACGATGAGGCTGGTCGCGTTGGTCGAGCGGGCGGGCTTGCCCTGGGGCCGTTCCTCGACGCGGTAGTCGGCGTTGTCGGGGGCGGTCTCACCGGATCGCATCGACTCCAGGACACGGCGTGAGACCAGACGTACACGCTCCGCCGTGCGCATGCTGGTCAGCATCTGGCTCGTAGGGCCGTACGCCTTGTCGATGGTGGTCACCAGCCAGCCCAGCGTCCGCTCGACCAGTTCCGGCACCCTCGCCAACTGGGCCTCCCAGTCGGCGTGCTCGTCGTCGAGGCCGTCCGTGTCCAGGTTCTGGAAGACCACGTGGCTGATCAGCAGGTCACCGTTGCTGGCGGCGCTCGCGGCCCGGCCGAAGAGGTCGTCGCTCTGCTCGGCCAGGGCCGCCTTCACCGCGCGTACCAGCTGTACGCGGCGCCACACCTGCTGCGCGCTCGGCGCCGTGTTGAGTGTCCGGCCGAAGATCTCCTGGTAGTTCGCCTTCTCCCAGAGGAGGGAGATGTCCCGCTTGGCCTTCGCCGCCAGTTCGGGATTGCGGTGGGTCGCGGCGAGGGCCTCCGCGGCGTCCGTCATAGTGCAGCCGCTGTCTGGGGCGGGCTCCGACTCTCCGCGCTTCACCACGTAGGTGCGGCCGAGGGAGAGGGCGAAGTCGTCCCTGAGGCCGGTCTGGATGGGGTCCCGGGACTTCCAGTCCCGTTCCTCGATCGGATTCTGGGTATTGGTGTTGAGGGTGACCTGGTCGCCGAAGCCCTCGGGGCAGTTCTCCAGGGAGATGATTTTGACCATGACGCGGCCGTGTTGCGCCGTGGCCGAATTTCGCTGCATGGCACGGTACATGGCGCTGACCGTCTGCGCGCCGTTGACGACGCTGGCCCCTTCCAGGACGAATCCCGCTCCCGCGCCCGGAGAGAACGCGCCTTTGCCCTTTTTCCGGATCCGGTCACACAGCAGGGTGATGCCGTTGCTGAAGTACCAGAAGTTCTGGGGTTCGTGGAGGAGAGTGGCGCGAATCTTGTCGTTGACGTCGGTGTCGAGCGAGTCGCGGATGTTACGGGCGAAGAGGTGCCGGTCGTGGGTCTCGTACCACTCGGCGACCTCGGCCGCGGAAAGCGTCCCGTAGTAGGCGGTGAAAGGAATCTCCTCCCGGCCGACGCCCTCGACCCACGCTTCTAGGTCGATCTTCCGGTCGGCGTGCTCGCCGAGGATCTCCTGGTACAGGCCGCGGAGGTCGATAACCCGCCATTCAATCATCTCCTCGGCCCAGTTGCGCTTCTTGACCTCGGAGTCGAGCAACGCCCTTGTGTCCGGGTGCAGTTCGGTGTCGGTCACCAGGGCGAGCAGCAGAGTGATCTTCGGGGAGCCGCTGTCCAGAGCCTTCTCAAGGGCTTCCGTGTGCTGCTCGATGCGCTTGTTGAACCGGCTGAATTCCAGGTTCATCAGATAGTCGAGGCCGCGGAAGAGACGGTCGACCTCGCTCTGCCCGAAGCCGGCGGTGGCGTTCTCGCTCCACTTCGCCTGGACCAGCGTGATGTGCGGCCGCCCACCCTGACCCGACGCGGACAGTTCGACCGCGATGGCGTCGATTCCCCAGTCGTCGCGGCCGTCGATGACCGAAAGGGCCGCTTCCCGGTCCGCGTACCCCGTTTCGCGCTTGACCGCAAGTGCGGCCACCGCCCGGCTGAGAAGCTTCTCTTTCCGCTTCTTCTCCGAGATCCCGGGCTCGTCCGTCATGTCGATGAATGGCTCAAAACGTTCGATCAGTCGTCTGCTCAGATTGCGGATGTAGAACGACTGCGACATGTGTCCTCCCCCGTCACCGGTCTGACCGGCAAACACTCTATCCGGACAATCAGTTCGGCCCCTGGTACTAAAGTGACTCCGGCACATGGCAGTGCGGCGCGCACCGCGTCCGCACGCATGCGAACGGTACGGACGGGCCCCGGGGGACTCATGGCACGCATCATCAAGGTCGGCGAGCCCGTCAACGACGCCGAGCGCATGGTGCTGCGCCATCTCCGGGACGAGGGCCCCGCCGAGTGGACCGTCATCTCCAACTTCGAGATCTACCGCGGCCGTCAGTGCTTCGAGGTCGACCTCGCGATTCTCACCGACACGGCCTGCTACATCGCGGACACCAAGGGCACGCACGGGCGCATAGAGGTACGGGGCAAGCGGTGGTTCCCGCAGGGGCGGGCGCCCTTCCCCAGTCCGGTGCGCAAGCTGCGCGAGCACGCCAAGACCGTGGCGGGCCTGCTGCGGCAGTCGCACATCTCGGCGGCCCTCGGCTCGGTGTGGTGCGAGGAACTGGTGATCCTCCCGTTCGAGGACGCCGAGCTGGTCGACCACGACAACCGGGACGAGAAGAACACCGTCCTGCTCAAGGACCTCGTTCCCCATCTCCGCAAGCACAGTCCGGCCAAGATCGGGCCCGCCTTCCCGATCGCCGGGCTGCACGAGGACATCGCCCGTGCCCTGGGCGCCGTGTCGCGAGCCCAGCCCGGACTGCCCAGGTTCGGTCACTACCAGGCCGTCGAGACGCTCGTCGAAGCGGATCCGGCACCGGAGGCAGGGGCGGAAGCGGACGCCGAGGACCGGGTGTCGGTGTACCGGGCGGTGCAGCCGGACCAGCCGAACTCGGGGACGTACCTCGTCCAGGTGCACACAGTCGATCCGCTGTTGCCGGAGGAGGAGCACACCCGGGAGCGGGAACGGATCGGCAATCCGATCCAGGCCCTCAACAAGCTGCCGCCCAACCCGCACATCGTGCCCTGCGTGCATGTGCTGCCGCTGGAGGACGAGACCGGATACGCGGTCGTCCTCAAGGACGTGCACGCCGAGGCGCTGCGGGTACGGATGGCCGGCGGGCCCGGCACCCAGGGCGCGGACGCGAGACGGCGGATCATGTCCGGTGTGCTCGCCGGGCTCGCGCTGGCGCACGCGTACCGGGTCGTGCACCGCCACCTCACACCCGACACGGTTCTGGTGGCGCGGAACGGCACGGCGATGATCACCGGCTTCGACTACGCGCACACGGGGCAGAAGCGGGCCGGGACCGTGGCGATGGACGCGTACGAGCGCGCCGACCTGGCCTATCTCGCGCCGGAGTGTCTGAGCGGTCCCGAGGGCTTCTCCGCCGCCTCCGACGTCTTCGCCGCGGGCGTGCTCTTCCATGAACTGCACACGGGGGAGCTGCCTTTCGTGACCGGCGGCAACCGCCTGGTCGACAGCCTGGACGGAGCCGACGTCACGCCAGAGGTACGGGAACTGGTCCGGCGGCTGCTGGCCGCGGATCCGGCACTGCGGCCGACCGCACGGGAGGCGATCGCCGAACTGGAGCGGCTGGTGCGCGGCGGTGCGGGGCGCGGCGGCGATGGAGGGGGATCGGGGACGTCGGCTCCCGGGACGCCCGACGAGCCCTTCGACTGGGAGAACCCCTACAACTACCGGGACCTGCCGTCCGGCTTCCGGCTCACCGAGAAGTTCCACGTCCGCAAGAAGCTCGGGCAGGGCAAGTTCGGTGTCGTCTACCAGGTGTTCAACACCCTCGACGACACCGATGAGGTCCTGAAGATCATCACCAGTGATCCGGAATCGGTCGGCGTACGGTTGAAGGGCGAGTACGGGATTCTGCGCCGGTTGCCGGCGCATCCGAACCTGGTGCGTGTCATCGATGCCGACTGGCTGCCCAAGGGCGGATTCCCCTATCTGCGGCTGGAGTTCGTGGAGGGGCAGGACCTTCAGGCCTCGGCCACCCGTGAGCGCCGACTGGGGGCCGCCGACGTGGTGCGGCTGCTGGAGGACTGTCTGGCCGGGCTCGACCATCTGCACCGCAACGGCGTCTACCACTGCGACATCAAGCCCAGCAACCTGCTGTGGACCGCCGACGGCACAAAGCTGCTGGACTTCAACGCGGCGGTGTCCGTCGACTCCACCCTGACGCCCACCCTCGGCTCGCCGCGCTACCAGGCCCCGGACACCGTCGCCCGGCAGCGCCCCACCCGGGCAGAACTCGCCGACCTCGACCTGTACGCCCTCGGGGTCTCCGCCTACATCGCGCTCACCGGAACATATCCCTGGCCGGGACGTGCGCAGCCGCCCAGGGACGAGGAGGCGCTGGACCCGCGCAAGATCAGTGGCCTGGGCGACCTGAGCCGTGCCTTTGCCGACGTACTGCTGAGGTCCGTCAAGCCACGCCGTGCCGACCGGTTCCCGGACGCCGAGGCGTTCCTGGCGGCCGTACGGGCCATAGGGGAGGTCCGGCGCACGCGTGACGGCGAGGAGCAGGACGAGCAGATCCGGACGGAGCCCGAGCCGGCCTGCACCACGGGAGCCGGGCGGGACGGCACCAACGCATTCGTCGGTCATCTCCAGACCCTCTACAGCCAGAGCTCCCGGACCAACGCGGGCACCCGCGGGCTCGATCCCGCGCAGTTCCCGCTGTACGTGGCCACCGCCCTGGACACCGCGCTGCGGGACGACGTCCTGGCGGGCAGACACCTGCTGGTCGTCATCACGGGCAACGCCGGTGACGGGAAGACGGCCTTTCTGGAACAGTTGGCCGTCGAGGCGGTCAAGCGGAACGCCGACATGGGCGAGAAACGCGTCAACGGCGATGACTTCGTCTTCCGGGGCCGCGCCTTCCACACCAACCACGACGGCAGCCAGGACGAGGGACACCAGGACAACGACACCGTCCTCGACGCCTTTCTCTCGCCGTTCCAGGGAACGGACGCCGCTGCCTGGCCGCAGGATCAGACGCGGCTGATCGCCGTCAACGAAGGGCGCCTGACCGACTTCGTCACCGCACACGCCGACCGCTATCCGCTGCTGGCGGACACCGTCCGCCAGGGACTGGTGAGCGGCAGAGCCGAGCACGGCATCGCCGTCGTCAACCTCAACGCGCGGGACGTCGTCGCCGATCCCGAGGGCACCGGGGACTCCATCCTGCACCGGATGGTCCAGGCGATGACCGACCCCCGGCACTGGAGCGGCTGCGCCTCCTGCGACCTGGCGCCGCGCTGCTACGCCAGGCACAACGCGCAGACCTTCGCGCACCCGACCGCCGGCCCCGTGATCACCGAGCGGCTCGCCGCCCTGTACCGGATGACCCATCTGCGCGGACGACTCCACATCACCCTCCGCGATCTGCGCTCCGCTCTGGCCTACATGCTCACCTCCGGCCGGGACTGCGCTCAGATCCATGACCTCTACCAGCGCCCCGACAGCGTCCAGGAGCGGCTGGACAGCTTCTACTTCACCAGCTGGGCGGGCCTGCACACCGAGGGCGAGCCGGAACAGGACCGGCTCCTCGCCCAGCTGCGGGAACTCGACGTCGCGACCGTGCCCGACCCCCAGCTCGACCGCAAGCTCGACTACGTGGGCCCGGACGGCGGTCACAGCCTGATCTCCGTCGACCAGCGCGGCAGCCATGACGCGGAACTGCTCGGCGACCGGTTCGCAGCGTTGCCCCGCACCCCGTCGGCCGACCCGGCGGAAGCCGCCGCGCACCGCGCCTACCTCGCCGCGGCCCGGCGCCGCTTCTTCTTCGAGAGCCTGGACGGCGAACGCTGGAAAACCCTGCTCAGCTACCGTGCGGGGGGACGCTTCCTGGACCTCCTCGCGGCGGGCGAACCCGGCCAGGCGGAACTGGACCGGATCATCGAGGCCGTCAACCGGGGTGAAGGGCTGCCTGGGGCCCTGTACGACGGTGAACGGGCCCTGGCGCTGCAGGTCAGGTCCGTGCCCGGGGGGACCATCCGCAGCCACCGGCTATTCCCCGCCGACCGGTTCACCATCGAGGTCGGCAGGCCCCCGGCCTCCGCCTACGTGGAGGCCGGCCCGCGCGAGATCGTCGTCAGGTACCGGGGACGGACACCGGACGGATCCGCCGAGCACCACGCGGAACTGGTGGTCCGCCTCGACCTGTACGAACTCCTTGACCGGCTGCACTCCGGGTATCAGCCGGGGGTCGAGGACCGTCAGGGGCAGAACCTCGCGCTGGCGGTGTTCAAGAACGCGCTGTCGGCCACCTCCTACCAGGAGGTGCTGCTCACCGCACCGGGCAGTGTGCCGCACCGGATCACCCGGCTGCCGGACGGAGCGCTCAGGCTCGGGCCGGTGGGTGCGGCGAACGACGCCGCGAGGAAGGGGAACTGATGGTGCTGCGCAAGCGGGACAGCGAATTCCGTCATCTGGGTGTGTCCTACCTGGAGTTCAAGCGTGTCGAGATGGACCGTGTCCTGACCGGGTTCCTGATGCGGGTCAACCACAACGGCCAGACCAGCAAGATGGTGCGGGGCAAGACGCTGGCGAACGAGTTCGTCGACGAGTTCCGCGCCCAGGAGCATGCCGAGAAGTTCCAGGGCTTCCGGGACTCTCCCGACATTGCGCGGCGCTGGATCGAGACCCAGCTCCTGGACATGGTCAACCGGGGCAGGCCCAACCAGGCGGTCGCGGGGCTGCGTCCCCTGCACGGGCTGACGTACAAGTTCCGCAACCACCACCACTCCCGCGCCTACGGAGCTGACGCACAGCTCTACGAGATGCTGCGGCACGCACGGGGCGGTCGCGGAACGATGGCGCTGGAGAAGATCCGCGCCTTCTTCTTCACCGGACTCGACCCCGCCCTGGGTACCCAGCTGGCCGGCACCGGCGTCGACGTCGAGACCCAGGCCGTGCTCCACCTCAACAGCCAGGTGAAGCAGGACTCCCCGGCGACCGTCAAGGGCTGGTACTCGGCACCTCCGCTGTGCGCGGGACAGTCCGACCTGCTCGCCGACGACGTACTGCGACTGCTGTCCCTGCAGGACCTGCTGCCCCGTATCGTCATGGTCGAGTACCTGAAGATCCTCTTCGCGTTCCATCTGGCGCTCGGCCAGCTCAAGGCGATGAAACTGCTGCCGTCCGCCGTCGAGCGTTCCGCGGCCGAACCCACCTGCGGACCGGAGAACTGCCCCTTGGGGACAGGCGGTTCGGCAGACGGATTCGCGAGCTGCCCCTTCCGGGTGGGGCTGTTGGTCGACGCGGCAGGCGTGCCCGGCACCCCGGTCGCCGCCCTCGCGGAGCACAGCGCGGACATCTGGCTGCGGCGGGTCCCCGGCTTCGTGCGCGCGGGCTACGTGGTACGCAAGCTGGGCGAGTTCGCCGATCACCTGGCCGATGCCAAGGAGATCACGAGGCCGTCCCGAGGATTCTTCACCGTCGCAGAGCTGCTGCAGTACGCGGGAGAGGCGTACCGGGAGCGGCGCGAGCAGTTCTTCGCGTCGCGCATGGACACCCTCCTCGACGAGACCCCGATCGACGAACAGCCCGAAGGCGTACGTCCGTTGCTCAGCGCGGGGATGGGGCTCGGCGCGTTCGAGAAGTACATCGAGCTGATCATGGCGTACCGGGGTAAGTACCACTACGACTACATCGTCGAGACCATCGACTCGCTGCTGCTCAAGAACCGTCCCGGCGCGGTCATCACCCAGCCCCACCGGGGCCGCCGCCGCTTCGTCATGGACAGCGCGCTCCTGGAGGTCCTGGTCCAGATCGCGCTGCTTCGGCCCAATCCGCGCGGCACACGCTCGCGTTTCCCGTACCACACCGAGCAGTTGAGGCTGGACGAGTTCATGGACACGCTGCGCACCCGATACGGGCTATACGTCGACCGGCTGCCGGCCGACGACGGCTTTCCCACCTCCGGGTTCGAGGAGCAGGCGGCTCTGCGGTCGAACGCTGAGGCGTTCACCACCCGGATGCGGGAGATCGGTTTCTACAGCGACCTATCCGACGCCTACCTCACCCAGGTGATCACGCCCAGATTCGCGATCTCCCTGGACGGCGCGGTCACGACGGGCGGGAGGTGACGGCATGGCACGCGGACTGACGGAGATCACCGAGGCACAGTGGCGGGACGCCCTGGAGCACGCCCTGCTGCCACGGCTGGCGGCCGTGCTGCGCGGCAGGCAGGCCGGGCACTGCATGCGGCTGGGCGACTTGGACACCGACCTCGCCGCACGGCTGGTACGCGGACTGCGTGTCCTCGTGCCCGACGCGCAGGTGTTCGTCCTGGGTGGCGGCGACGGCCGTACTCCCGCCGACGTCGCGGTGACCAGCACCAAACTCGTCGAACTGCGCAACCCCGACGAGGACGGCGGACTCCGGCCCCCGCTGCTGGTGTTCGTCCCGCCCGGCATCCGCGCCAGCGCCGAGGACTCCTTCGGTATCGCCACCTTCGAGCAACTGTCCCTGGACGACGTCCACGCGAAGCTCAAGACGTCACTGCTGCGTGAGGTGCCGGAAGCGCTGCGGCAGCCCGTCACCGAACTACTGGACCGCCAGGACCAGGTCACGGCTGGCGGCGCGGTGGCGGACGACCGGGCCGCCGTACGGTATCTGCTGACGCTGCGGGAGAACGACCACGACCCGGAGGCGGCCGGGGCAGCCGTCCATCTGCTCGGGCTGATCCCCGACTTCGGCCTGTTCCAGGACATGACGCTGGTGGGCCGCAAGGCGGACCGGAACCGCAAAACCGTCGCCAAGCTCACCGAGGCGACATCCACCGACCGCCAGAGGGTCCTGAGCCTCGGGCTGCCGCAGAACTCGCCGGCGGGAGAGGAATTCGTACGCCGACTGGTGCGGTTCGCCGCCCGCACCGGCCTCGACACCCCGTCCCGCTGGTGCCGGGCGATCGCCGTGGACCCGGACAACTGGCCGCTCGCCTTCCACCACTGGCCGCAGGAGAACGCCCCCGGCGGAGAACAGGTCGGCATCGAGGTCCACGAGCTGACGGTACTGCCCAAGGCTGGCCAGAACGAGGACGACCTGCGCAACCATCCCGCGCTGGAGAGGCTCTTCGGCGGGCAGTATCTGCTGCCCGGCGGGCTCTCCTCGCTCCCCGTCTCCTTCACCGTCGATCCCGATCCCCGCCACATCACGGGCCTCGCGCGCTTCTCGATCCAGATCCTCAGCGAGAACGAGACCGACGAGGGCCGTGGCGCCAGCACGGTGAGCCCGACCGGCTTCACCGCCACGCTCGCGGTGGCCAAGACCGCCAAGACGGTCTACAAGACGAGCATCAAGCTAAAGAAGGGCCGCAAGGCCGACTGGGAGGAGGGGTGGCACTTCGTCAGGGTCACCCCGCTCGACACCAACGGCGATCCCCTGCGGGTGGCCGGCGCCGACAGCACGCACCGGCCGCACGAGAGCGACCGTTTCTACGTCGTCCCCGAGGGCGAGTTCGACGACCCGCCCGTCCAGCGCTCCCAGCATGCTCCCGGGCTAGCCCAGGCGATCAACCGGCTGCGCTTCATCGCCCGGGCGGAGGGCCGCGATCCGTGGCGGGTGTCGTGCCGGGAGGTGAGCTGGGGAGCCCGGACGGCCAAGACCCGGCCGTTGCGGGCCCGGTTCGGACCCGCGGGCCCGGTCACCATCGACCTGCCCACTCCCCTCGCCGAGGCCGAGGAACGCATGCTGGCCCGGCCGTACGCCCTGGAAGGACCCCGGCTGAGCGTCGACGCCTCGGGACGGTGGCAGCTGAGCGACGACGAAAGCCCGGCCATCACCCCTGCCGAAGGCAGCGACTTCGGCAGCTACCTCCAGGCGCGCGCCACACTGTTCGCGGCGGTGCGGGCCGATACGGACGGATCCGTACCGCTCGTGGTGGAAGGAACCGACCCTCGCGCGGTGCGCAAGGAGGCCGAGAGCTGCGCGGAGGCCTATCTGAGAGCGGTCACCCGATGCGTCCGCGCACTGGAGAATCCCCGTGGCGGCACGGCCGAGCGGGACCGGGCCGAACTCGCGCTGCTGCTGCGCACCGACACTATGGTGGTGGAGCTGGCCGACGCGCAGGACGGGCTGCGTCAGGCGGTGCTCGTCGCCCCCACTCATCCGCTGCGGGTGTTGTGGTGGTGCGGGCAGGCGGCGCTGGCCGACCACTGGCTCGACCGGACCGAGGGCCAGGACAAGGACCGGGTACTGGAAACCCTGCACAGCCTCGTCGAACGGCTCGCGCCTCTAGGGTTCCCGCTCGTGGTGCCGCTCACCACTGGTGAACTGACCTTCGCCGCCGGACAGTTCACCGACTACTGGCAGGTCTGCCTGCCCAGTGAGACGGCCGATCCGCGCGGAACGGTCTCGCGACTGGGCTCCGCCCTGGGCGTGAGCGACGGCTCGACGGCCTCCGGCATGATTAGTGGCTCCGACCTCGCGGACCGGGTCGAGCGGTATGTGCGCCTCCACCCGTATGCGGACAGCCTCGTCATCAACGCCCTCGGTGTCGGCCGGGGAGAGGTTCTGGCCTCCATGCTGACAGAGCTGCAGAGCCGCAGGCACCTGGCCCGGCTGCGCTACACCGTCCGCCTCTTCACGGATCATCCCCAGGAGCCGTGGGTGGGTGAGGCGCTCACCGATCTGTTCTCGCCGGGGTCGGGGCCGCGGGCCGCCGCCGCGGAGCCGTTCGGTACGCCGGGCGATCCCCTGCGTCCCAAGCTCGCCGTCGTCGTGCGTGATGCCGCAGACCTCCGCACCCGCGCGGCCGATTTCCCCGCCCACCTGAGTATCCTGTTCGACCCCTTCGGCGGGGAGCAGTACGACATCGCGCCGGGTGCCCGTACCTCGGGCCGGGCGGCGGCACACGGGCTCGTACAGGAACTGACCAGCCACTACGCCGAGGACGAGGAGTCCGTGGCGTGGAGCCGTCAGCCCCGCCACGGCGCCACGGACCCCGTGCCCGGCGCCGAGGAGACCGGTGACCTGATGGCGGCACTGCCCGAAGCCCTGTCGGCCGCCGTGGTCGCTGTGACGTCGGGAGAGCCACGTCCGGGACATCTGCCGCAGATAACGCTGCGTCTGTCGGCTCAGGACAAGGCTCTCCTGCACGACGTGCACCAGACCAGCGACTGGGTCGTCACAGTGGACCGGACCCTCGGAGTGGAGTACTTCGATCACGGGCGGGCGGACCGGCCCGAATACGTCATCGACTACTCGGCGACCGCCCAGCCCGGCATGGGCCATCACATCGTGGTCTCGTCGCGATCGGTCGACGAGCTGCGCGCACTGGTCGGGCCCGTGCTCGGCGACAAGCAGCTCAGCATCGAACCGCGCCATGTGGCGACGTTCTTCGATCAGCTCAGGGAGCTCTCCGGCAGCTTCGCCTTCAAGCTCGCCGCGCTCGGCAGCAGCAGCCGTACCGAGGTCCTCGGACTGGCGCTCGCCCGGCTGTACCTGGGGTACCAGGGCGCGCTTCACAACCAGATCCTCATCCCGCTCGACGCGCACACCGACCTCTACGGCGAGGCGCAGCGACGCATCGCGGCCGGTGACGGTGCGGTGCGGCTGCACCGGACCGACCTGGCGCTGTTCGACCTGGACGCCGAGCGCCGGGTCGTGGTGTGCCGACTGATCGAGGTCAAGTGCTTCACCGGAGTGGGCGGTCTGGGCGCCTACGACGCCAAGAAGAAACAGATCAGCCAGCAGATCGACAACAGCCGGAAGATCCTGGCCGCGCAGTTCGACCCGCTGGTCGAGCGCCCCGACCGTCCCCTGCAGAACCTCACGCTCCGCTCGCTGCTCGGCCACTACCTCGCGCGTGCGAACCGTTACGGCCTCTTCGACGAAAAGGGGTACGACGAGGCACGGTGGCTCCTCGACCATCTCGACCACGGTTACACGCTGGAGTTCTCCAGGACCGGACTCCTCTTCGACCTGGGCGGGGACGGCACGGACGTCGAGGGCGAGGGGGGCATCACCTTCCACCGGATCGGCCGTCATCAGGTGACCGAACTGCTGGACGCCGTGGAGACGGAGTACCTCGGCGGGCCTGTCCGCAGCGCGCCCCACATGCTGGCGGAGGCGCAAGTCCCGGGCATCGAACGCGGAGAGTCCACGCGGAGTCTGCGTCCACGCGACCGCAGCCGCGAGCTGCCGGAGGAACCGGCTCCGCTCAGCGCTGTGCTGGACGAGGAGTTCGTACCGGCAGCGGCCGGCAGCGAGGGCACCGCGGGGACGGCCGACGAACGGGCCGCGGGAGCTGTGGGAGAAACGGCAGGAGAACCACTGAGCTCTGCCTCGCGACAGGCCTCCGAACACCCCATCGGTACAGAGCAGGCGCCGGGATCGTCGGATGCCGCAGCTGCCGGGGCGGACGGCGAGAACGCCGGGAACGCGGCGGAGGTCGAGGAGCCTGCGCCGGACCGCGAACCGGAGACCCCCGCACAGCCGCCAGCCGCTGCGTCATCGGTGGATCCGCCGAACAGCCCCCCGGTCCCGGACGTCTTCCTCGGAGTGTCGAAACCGACCGCGCAATACGGTCTGCTCGGTATGAGCGCGGGCCGGAGGATCGCCCTCGACCTCAACGAGACTCACACCATCAGCCTGTTCGGTGTGCAGGGCGGAGGGAAGAGCTACACCCTCGGATCGATTCTGGAGATGGCGAGCCTGCCCGCTGCCGGCGTTAACCACCTTTCGCACCCGTTGGCCAGCATCGTCTTCCACTACAGCGACACGCAGGACTACGCGCCCGAGTTCACCAGCATGACCAGGCCCAACAGCGACCAGGACCAGCTGGCCTCCCTCCGGGAACGGTACGGAGCCGAGCCCGCGGCACTGTCCGACGTCCTGCTGCTGGCTCCCGCCGACAGAGTGGACGAGCGCAGGCGCGACTATCCGGACCTCGACGTACGGGCGCTCACGTTCTCCTCGTCTGAGTTGAAGGCCGCGCACTGGCGGTTCCTGATGGGGGCAGTCGGCAACCAGGCCCTCTACATCCGTCAGCTCGGAAGAATCATGAAGGCCAACCGCGACGATCTGACGCTGGACACGATCCGGCTCGGGATCGAGCAGTCCTCACTGTCGGACGCACTCAAGCAACTGGCTTACGATCGACTGGATCTGGCCGCCGAGTACATCGACGACGATGCTCGGCTCCAGGATCTGGTACGGCCCGGACGCCTGATCATCGTCGATCTGCGTGACGACTACATCGGAGAGGATGAGGCGCTGGGTCTGTTCGTTGTCCTCATGCAGTTGTTTGCCGATGCCCGGCACGAGGGACAGCCGTTCAACAAACTTGTCGTGTTCGACGAGGCCCACAAGTACATCCGCAGCCCCGACCTTGTCGATGGGCTGGTGTCCAGCGTCCGCGAAATGCGGCATAAGGGCATGTCTATTCTCGTGGCGAGCCAGGATCCGCCGTCCGTGCCGATTTCACTGATCGAGCTCTCCAACCACATGGTGCTGCACAAGTTCACCTCACCTGCATGGCTGAAGCACTTGCAGAAGGCGAACGCCGCCCTGTCCGCTCTGACCGCAGAAAAAATGGCGTCGCTGAACCCTGGTGAGGCCTTCGTGTGGTCGGGCAAGGCCACCGACGAGGCATTCGTCCGAGGCGCAGTGAGGATCCGGTGCCGCCCGCGCGTCACCAGGCACGGGGGTGCGACCAGGACGGCCATCGGGTGATGTGGCCGCGCTCGGGTGTGAGAGGGTCGCTGCGATGTAGGGGGGCGTGAGAAGGGCGCACGTCGTTCCCTGGGAGACTGGCGGAGGCAGGCCCTCGGTGGTGCTGAGCCGGGGGCGCTACTACGCAGAGGTAGACCAGGGCAGGGAACATAAGTAGCCGTCAAAGTAGCCATGGAGCGGGCCATCCTGCATTTTTGCGCAGGTCATAGCGTTGCGGTGATCTTCCCCGGCGTACAGCCCGACTCGTCTGCCGCTGTCGGCAGCTCTGCCCCGGGAAGGACCTCTGACCTGAGTGGGAGGCCCTTATCCACCTTCGGGGGTTTGCTCTGCTCAGGATGGCAGATGGTGGAGGAATGGGCTCGGCGTGCCGTGCCAGAAGATGTCGAGGCTGTCGCGTGCCCGGGTCACGCCACAAACAGCAGGGATCGCGCCTGCTGGAGCTCCCTCCGGTAGCGGGCGGGGTCCACCTGGCGCAACTGGTTGACCTGCTCGCGTGGGACCAGACCATCGCTGACCCCGGCGATGATCATGCGCTGGTACTCCAAGCCCTTGAACGGAACATGGCCCCGATGTGAACTCCGGGCTAGCCCCGCGCGCCGTCGGCACCGATCTCCAGGGCCCGGATGCCGTGTTCCCCGAGTGTGCTTCCCATCTCACTGGCCATCAGACTGGTGGGAACGCAGATGGCGATCTGCTCGTGGGCCATCCGTTCGTCCGGGTTGGCGTCCCAGGCCCGAATGTGTGCGGCGATCGGCTCGCGTTCCGTCTGCCAGTCCGTGCACGGGTGCATGCCCGGTGCGCTGCCGCTGAGCGCGGAACGAAATCCGGCGAGAGTCTCCGAGTTCCCATCGAGGTCGTCGTAGGTCTCCTCGCCCAGAACCTCCAGCGTGGAGTGCAGGATCTGCCGTGTAGTGCGGTAGTTGAGGCTGAGCTACGCGGACCGGCCCCGGGTGTTGATACCGAGGCTGCCCAGCGTCACCTGGTTCTCGTAGATGCGCTGTGCGGGGCATCAGCACGGCTTTGCACGGCTCCGAAGCCGGTCCTCTCCATGCCGCCCGACGACGTGCCGACCTGCTGGAAGCAGATGGTCCGTTGGGGCACGTCCGGGTGGCGTCGCCTTGGGCGGACGTGTTGTGGGTCGATGTGACACGCGACGGTGGCTGGACCTAGCCACCTACGGCCCATCGCGCTCCTGCCACCACGGCCAACAGCAGAGGGGGCAATATCCACCACCACGGCATGGCCCTCCGCACCGAAGGCACCAGCCACAGCGCCGCCGCAGCTACGGCGACAGCGATGGTGACGACGCACGACAGCACGATTCCGGCGTACGCGTCGTCGTCCCAGGTGCCGGACGGCGTGATGGTCAGTGCTGTCCAGCAGAAGTACGCGGCGATGAGGGTGAGCAGGGTGAGGGGTACAGCGAGGACCAGACGGAGGCAGCCGCGGTCGTCGTCCACGTGGGAAGGGCTGGTCATCAGCGCAGTGCGTTCCTTGCCTCGTCCAAATTGTTCGCGAACCCACGCCCGTAGTCCTGGGCGTCGTCGGTCTCCCAGTACGGCCCGCCGTTGTAACGCGCGGCGAGTTCCTGGTACTGGGCCGGTGTCATCTCCTCGGCCGGCACATCGGCGAACTCGCTCTCCGCCTTGAGCTGGGCCAGGTACTCCGAAGCGATGAAGATGTTCTGCGCGGGGTCCTGCAGGGCTGTTTCCACCGTGCCGCGCTGCTGGTCGGTGAGGTGCTCGGGGTCGTATCCGAGAACCTCGGCGCCACGTCGCACCTGAATGGCGATGGGGCCCATGGACGTGTTGTCCGGGTCACCGCCGAGCCGCCACGGCAGGCTCTCAGGAGCGATCGGGCTCAAGGGAGAGTCCGCCTGTTCGCGGATGGTGTCGGTCATGTCGTCCAGGATGCCGGGCTGTCCGCCGACCTCCTGCCACGCGATACCGGCGACCATGTCCGGCGGCAGCCCGGAATTCCGTGCCGCGGCCTTGATGATCTCCTTGTTCGCCGCTATCCAGTCGGCGCGGTCCTGCGCGGTGGACGGCGGACTCCAGTAACTGTCCTGCCCTCCGGGAAGGTTGGCGATCTGGAGGCGGATGTCCCGCAGGGCCGGGGAGACGATGTCGTCGCCGGCGATGGGGGAGTAGTCCTGCTTGAGGCCGCTGCCGGACAGCCGCGTCAGCGGGTTCGTACTCGCCTCGGCTGCCTCGCGCCGCAGCTCCGGGATCGCCGAGACGATGTCGACCCGCTGGATGAAACCCATGCGGAAATCAGGTAGCAGGTCATAGGCCTGCTTGAGCTCGTGGACGCAGATCTCCCGCGCCTCGTGTTCCGTGGTCTTCGCGAGTTGGAAATCCCCACCGGCGGCGTCGTGCAGCCGGTTCGCGTCCTCGCGGATGTCGTCGACATCCATGGTCAGCTCGGCGAAGAAGTCCATGACCCCGGTGGTGTCACGCATGTCCTCCCACTGGCGCATCGGCTCCGCCTCCTGCGCCTCACGGGTGATCGCCGTGCCCTTGGTGTGGATCAGGTCCGCGAGCAACCGCTCGTTCGCCTTGCCGTTGGAGTAGTGGGCCTTGGCCACCTCCAGCGCGAACGCGTAGCCGCGCAGAGCGCTGGACGCCTTGTCATAGCCTTCCGCGAGCTGTGCGACCAGCTTGCGCCCCTCGGAGAGCCGGGCTTCGTAGTGCCGGCTGCCCTCGCTCTTCCACTGCGTGTGCTTCTCGGCGCGTTCGGCGGAAGGGTCGACCGCCACGAGCATGTCGTGCAGGCGCTTGAACTCGTCCGCGTTCCGTTCGACGAGGGGCGGGTTGCAGTCTTCCAGGAACTCGACGTCCTTACGGTGACTGATGCCGTTGCTCATCGCGCCTCCGGGGCGACGTACTGGCCATACTCCAGCACGTTGTCCAGGAAGCGTTGAGCTGTGTCGTCGTCGATTTTCACGAAGTCGCTGCCGGTTGTCCTGAGGCGCGTGGACAGGGCCGCGAACAGGGCGACGGCGTCCAGGTACTGGTCATCGGCGAACCCCGCGAACCGTGCCACCTGCTTGCACACGTCCGCGGGCGCCCGAGGGGCGCGGGTCATGGTGGTCAGTTCGTCGTCGGGCCGGCCCTCATGGAGAAAGCCCGCGATCTCGATCAGGAGGTTCGCGTTGCCGTTGATCGACTGGGCCTTGGCGACCAGGGAACCGGTAGCCGGGGCGACGGCCCCGCCGCCGCTGTCCGCCGGCAACTGATTGATCTGCGTGCCGGTCTGCTGACGCGCCAAGGCGTCGGCCTTCAACTGGGCCCACTCCTCTTCGAAAGACAACCTGTCCCCCTCCAAGCCCGTCAATTCGAATTGTCAATCGATCATGCCACTGGGGGAGTGCGGATCGAAAGCTCGCCGCTTCGCGTGGGGGCTGGTTCACACACTCCCTTGGCCAGTCGAGCATCCCTGAGCAGGGCATTCCTTGCGCGCTCGCGGACGATTGCCAGCACCTCGTCACCCGCCTCGTCGGCCAGCGAGCGGAGAAGGCGCTGAGCGGCGTGCGGAAACCGCCGTAGCCGCAACGTGCGCAAATCCCCGCGACGGACCCCCCACCCTCCCCCGTAGAGCAGACGACAGGAAGCTCACCGGGAGGGGAACAGGACGTGGCAGGGCACAGGGGCAGACGTGTCAGGGGTACGGCGGCCGCGGTGGCGGCGATGGCGGCGCTCACCGCGTCGCAGGCGCCGGGAGTGATCCCGGCGCGGGCCTCCGTACCGGCGCCCGGTCAGGCACCGGCCGAGCACGGACCGAGCGTGTCCGGCGACACCCCGTACCGCACGGAGCTTCCGCCGCTGCGGACCGGGAAGCGCGCGGGTGGCGTGGCGGCCGTGGAGGTGGGCGGCGCGCTGCCGGCGAGTGTGTTCGCCGCCTACCGGAAGGCCGAGGTCCGGCTCGCGCGTGAGGCGCCCGGCTGCCGGCTGCGCTGGCAGCTGCTGGCGGCGATCGGGCAGGTGGAGTCGGGGCAGGCGCGGGGCGGAAGGGTGACGTCGGACGGTACGACCGTGGCGCCGATCCTGGGGCCGCGGCTGGACGGGGTGGCCTTCGCGCTGATCCGGGACACCGACGGCGGTGTCCACGACGGGGACGCCGCGTACGACCGCGCGGTCGGGCCGATGCAGTTCATCCCGTCGACCTGGGCCCGCTGGGGTGCGGACGGCAACGGCGACGGCAGTACGGATCCGAACAACGTCTTCGACGCGGCACTCGCCGCCGGACGGTACCTGTGTGCCGGCGGCCGGGACCTGTCCGTCCCCGCCCAGCTGGACCGGGCGATCCTCGGCTACAACCACTCGGCGGCCTACCTGCGCACGGTCAGGGCTTGGTACGCCTACTTCACGGAAGGACACCGGGTGGTGCCGGACGGCTCCGCCGGGTCCTCCTCCGCGCGCCCGGAGCCGTCGCGGCCGGCCGCCACACCGAAGCCGGCGCGGACACCTTCGGCCCGGCCGAGTGCCCCGCCGTCCCGTATCCCGTCCACCTCCGCCTCTCCGGCTCCGGCCGGAACCGGCCCGGCCACCGAACCCGAGAAGCCGGACGAGCCGCAACTCCCCGCCCCCGACCCGGACATCGAGCTCCCCGGCGAGAACCTGCTGCCCAGCGGCGCCCCACTCACCAGTAACAGCGCGGACTCGATGACCGTCTCCCCCTCCACAACCGCCGATACTCGGCGGTAATGTCGCCCCCCGCCGGACGGCACGATTCCGGTGGGTGAGCGCGAAGGGGTCCTCATGGCGACGGACATGCCCGCAGAGACACCTGTGGAGATGCACGCGGCCGACGAGCGGTGGCGGCGCATGTGGAGCCACCGCGAGCATTTGCTCAAGGTGGCCCGGCGCAGGTCGATGAGTGCGGAGGACGCCGAGGACGCGGTACACGAGGCGATGCTGCGTGCCGCCGAGCGGCCCGACCTGGACGAGGAACGGCTCGTGGCCTGGCTGACGACGGTGACGATGCGCCTGTGCGTCGACCGCTATCGGCAGATGAACCGCGAGGCCGAGGTGCGAACCAGCCCGACGCTCATCGCCCCGGGTCCGGTGCCCGTCGAGGAGGCGGTGTGCGACCGGGCCGAGGCGAAGTGGCTGGCGGTGCGCAGCGGTGAGCTGCCCGCGCGGCAGGCCGAGGCGCTGCGGCTGAAGTCGCAGGACCTGGACGTCGGCCAGGTCGCCGTCCGGATGGGGCTGAGCTACCGGACCGTTGAGTCGCTGCTGGCCCGGGCCCGGCGGACGCTGCGGCAGTCGCTGGCCGCCACGCTCGGCTGCGCGCTGTTCCTGATCGGGTGGGGGCGGCCGCGCGGGGTCGGCAGGGCACAGGCCGTGGCGGTCGCCTCGACGGCGGCGTCCTTGGCGGTGGCGGGGTTCGTCCTGCCGTACGCGCTCGACGGCAGCGGAGGCGGGGGTGGCGCGACGCCTCGGCCCGCGGTCGCCACGCCTGGCGCGGAGACGTTGCGGCCGGACGGCGGCGAGGGCCGTACGCCTCGGGTGCCTGAGCCCACGGCTGCCGCAGCCGAGCGCGGAGCGGCCGGGGCCCCAGCCGGCGAATCGTTCCTCCCGCTGTCCGTGCCGTCGCTGTCGGAGGTCCCGGTCGTCGCGCAGGTCCCGGACGTTCCGGAGGTCCCGGGCCTGCCGGATGTTCCGGAGGTCCCGGCGGCCCCGCTGCCAGGGCTGTCCGCGCCGGAGGTCCCGCAGGTGCCCGACGTCCCCGACCTGCCGGTGGAGCTCTCCGCGGTGCCGACGGACACGGCGGCCACGGCCATCCCGGAAGCTCCCGGGACATCCGACGCGCCGTCCACCTCCCCGTTCCCCGAGCTCACGGCGAGCCCGCTTCCGTAGCGCTGCCGAGACCTGCCCGGTAGCGCTGCCCGGCGGCCGCCCGAAGGCGCTGCCCGGAAACCGACCCGAGAGCGCTGCCCGTAACCCGCCCGAAAAAAATCCGGCCACACCAGCGACGGACGCCCAGCCCCTCCCCGTAGAGCGGATGTCAGAGCTGCTTCAGGGGCACTGCTCCACGGGCTGAAGGGTGGACCGGATGGGTGTCGAGATCTGTGTGGAAGGGCTGACCAAGTCCTTCGGTCACCAGGTCATCTGGCAGGACGTCTCGCTGACGCTGCCCGCCGGGGAGGTCTCGGTCATGCTCGGCCCCTCGGGCACGGGCAAGTCGGTGTTCCTCAAGACGCTCGTCGGACTGCTGAAGCCGGAGCGCGGCTCGATCACGATCCAGGGCCGGGACATCACCAAGCTCCGCGAGCGCGACCTGTACGAGGTGCGCAAGCTCTTCGGCGTGCTCTTCCAGGACGGCGCGCTGTTCGGCTCGATGAACCTGTACGACAACATCGCCTTCCCGTTGCGTGAGCACACCCGTAAGTCCGAGAGCGAGATCCGGCGCATCGTGCTGGAGAAGATGGACATGGTCGGGCTGATCGGGGCGGAGGGGAAGCTGCCCGGCGAGATCTCCGGCGGGATGCGCAAGCGCGCCGGGCTGGCCCGGGCCCTCGTCCTGGACCCGGAGATCATCCTCTTCGACGAACCCGACTCGGGCCTGGACCCGGTCCGCGTCGCCTACCTCAACCAGCTCATCGTCGACCTCAACGCCCAGATCGACGCGACCTTCCTGATCGTCACGCACGACATCGCCTCGGCCCGCCAGGTGCCGGACAACATCGGGCTGCTGTTCCGCCGTGAGCTGGTGATGTTCGGGCCGCGCGCGGAGCTGCTGAACAGCGACGAGCCCGTCGTACGGCAGTTCCTGAACGGCCGGATGCAGGGCCCGATCGGCATGGCGGAGGAGAAGGACGCGGCGCAGGTCGAGCAGGAGCTCGCGCAGATCGACGACAGCCCGCGCGCGCAGCAGCTGACTCCCCGCCTGCTGCCGGGACCGGGCATCACCCGCCCGCCCCGCTGGCAGGCGATCGCACGGCGCGAGGCCCAGCTCCACCAGAAGGAGGTGGCCGGCGCATGACCCTGTCACCGGCCGGAGCGCTGCGGCACTCCGGCAGCCTCTTCGCGATGGCGCTGGACGTCGTCCGGACGATCCCCCGACGGCCCTTCCAGGCACGGGAGTTCATCCAGCAGGCGTGGTTCGTCGCGAGCGTGACGATCCTGCCGACGGCCCTGGTCTCCATCCCGTTCGGGGCGGTCATCGCGCTCCAGATCGGCAGTCTGACCCGGCAGTTGGGCGCCCAGTCCTTCTCCGGGGCCGCCTCCGTGCTCGCCGTGCTGCGCGAGGCCTCGCCGATCGTCACCGCGCTGCTGATCGCGGGCGCCGGCGGCACGGCGATCTGCGCCGACCTCGGGGCGCGGAAGATCCGCGACGAGATCGACGCGATGCAGGTGCTGGGCATCGACCCCATCCACCGGCTGGTCGTTCCCCGTGTGCTGGCGTCGATGCTGGTGGCGGTGCTGCTCAACGGCCTGGTGTCGGTGGTCGGCGTGGCAGGCGGCTACTTCTTCAACGTCGTCCTCCAGAACGGCACTCCCGGCGCCTACCTGGCCTCCTTCACCACGCTCGCCCAGCTCTCCGACCTGTGGGCGGCCGAGGCCAAGGCGCTGGTGTTCGGTGCGATCGCCGGGATCGTCGCCTCCTACAAGGGGCTGACCGCGAAGGGCGGGCCCAAGGGTGTGGGCGACGCGGTGAACCAGTCTGTGGTGATCACCTTCATGTTGCTGTTCGTGACGAACTTCGTGATGACCGCCGTGTACTTCCAAGTCGTTCCGCAGAAGGGCTGAGGCATGGCGCTGCTGAGTCGTCTGGAGGAGCTGGGTGCCCAGCTGTCCTTCTACGGGCGGTCGCTGGCCTGGACCGGCCGCACCCTGCGCCGCTACAAGAAGGAGATCTTGCGGCTGCTCGCCGAGGTGAGCTTCGGCCGGGGCGCGCTCGCCGTCGTGGGCGGCACGGTCGGCGTGATCGCCTTCCTGTCGTTCTTCACCGGCACGGAAGTGGGCTTGCAGGGGTACGCCGCGCTCAACCAGCTCGGCACCTCCAACTTCGTGGCGTTCCTCTCGGCGTACTTCAACACCCGTGAGATCGCCCCGCTGGTGGCCGGGCTCGCCCTCTCCGCGACCGTCGGCGCCGGGTTCACCGCCCAGCTGGGCGCGATGCGGATCAGCGAGGAGACCGACGCGCTGGAGGTCATGGGCGTGCCCTCGTTGCCGTTCCTCGTGACGACCCGGATGATCGCCGGGTTCGTGGCCGTCGTCCCGCTGTACGTGATCGGCCTGCTCTCCTCGTACCTGGCCGCCCGCACCATCACCACCGGCTACTACGGGCAGTCCACGGGCACGTACGACCACTACTTCCAGCAGTACCTGCCCCCGGTGGACGTGCTGTGGTCCTTCGGGAAGGTGCTGGTCTTCGCGGTCCTGATCATCCTGGTGCACTGCTTCTACGGCTACTACGCGAGCGGCGGTCCGGCGGGGGTCGGCGTCGCGGTGGGCCGTGCGGTGCGGACCTCGATCGTGGCGATCAACGTCCTGGACTTCTTCCTGTCGCTGGCCATCTGGGGCGCCAGCACGACCGTACGGATCGCGGGGTGAGCCGCCGCATGAGGGTGCTGAGACTGAGGTTGTACGGCGTCGTCTTCATCGCCGTGATCGCACTGCTGCTGTCCCTGTCCGTCGCCGTCTACCGCCAGGTGTTCACGCCGGTCGTGCGGATCACGCTGGAGGCCGACAGCCTCGGCAACCAGCTCGATCCGCGCGCCGACGTCAAGCTGCGCGGGCTGCTGGTGGGCGAGGTGCGCGAGGTGCGGGCCGACGGGACGAAGGCGACGCTCGACATCGCGTTGAAGCCGGAGCACGTCGCCCGGATCCCGTCCGACGTGCACGCGCGCCTGCTGCCCAAGACGCTGTTCGGTGAGAAGTACGTCGACCTGATCGCACCGCGCGGCTCATCGGCCCGGCCCATCCGCGCCGGGGATGTCATCACCCAGGACCGCACCCGCGTCGGCATCGAGGTCCAGCAACTGATGAACGACCTGCTGCCCCTGCTGCGGACCGTGCAGCCCGGCAAGCTCAACGCCACGCTCTCCGCGTTCGCCACCGCCCTCGAGGGACGCGGTGACCGGATCGGCGACAACCTCACGCGAGTGGAGGCCTACCTGCGCCGCCTCAATCCGCACCTGCCCTCCCTGCAAGAGGACATCGCACGCTTCGCCGACGTCGCCGAGGTCTACGGCGACGCGGCGCCCGACCTGATGGAGATCCTGCGCAACACCGTCACCACCAGCCGCACGATCGTCGAGCAGAAGGAACGGCTGGCGGCGGCGCTGACGACCACGGCGACCGTCGCGGGCACCGCCGAGGACTTCCTCGACGCCAACGGCGACCGGCTGATCACCCTCGGCCAGGTCTCCCGCCCGACGCTGGAACTGTTCGCCCGTTACTCGCCCCAGTACCCCTGTCTGCTGGCCGGTCTGGTCCGGCAGGAGAAGGCGTCCGAGGAGGCGTTCCGGGGCGGGAAGATGCACATCACGCTGGAGGTAGTACGACCGCGGGGTGCGTACGAACCGGGTGAGGAACCGCGCTACGGCGAGCGGTCGGGCCCGAACTGCCGTGATCTGCCGCATCCTCCGGTGCCGGCGCCCGGCGCCCACCTCGATGACGGTTCCAAGAACCCGGGTACGGCCTCGGGCGGCCCCCTCGGCGTCTCCGCCACCCGGGCCGAGCAGCGGGCCGTCGGCTCGCTCGTGGCGCCGGTGCTGGGCGTGCCCGCCGACGAGGTACCGCCGGTCGCGACGCTGCTGTTCGGGCCGATGGCGCGCGGGACGGCGGTGAGCGTCGCATGAGCACCACAGGTTCCCGGCAGACCGCCGCTCCGCTGATCAAGTTCAGTCTCTTCGCGCTGGTGACGGTGGTGGCGACGGCCCTGCTCGCCGCGACCATCGTGAACATCTCCCTCACTCCCGAGCACGAGTACCGCGCGGTCTTCAGCGACGTCACCGGCCTGGAGGAGGGTGACGACATCCGGGTGGCCGGAGTGCGGGTCGGCGAGGTCGCGGGCATCCGGATCAAGGACCGGACGCTGGCCGAGGTCACCTTCACGGCCAGCCGGGACCGGCCACTGCTCACCAGCACCGGCGCCGTCATCCGCTACCGCAACCTGGTCGGTCAGCGCTACGTCGCGTTGACCGAGGGCGCCGGCGACGGCACCCGGCTGCGCCCCGGAGGCACGATCCCGCTCGCGCGCACCCAGCCCGCCCTCGACCTGAACGCGCTGCTGAACGGCTTCAAGCCGCTGTTCGCCGCGCTCAGCCCGAAGGACGTCAACCAGCTGGCCACCGAGATCATCAAGACCCTCCAGGGCGAGGGCGGCACCGTCAACAGCCTGCTGACGCACACGGCGTCGCTCACCACGACGCTGGCCGGCCGCGACAAGCTGATCGGCTCGGTGATCGACAACCTCAACACCGTGCTGAAGACGCTCGACAAGCGCGGCGCCCGCTTCTCCGGGCTGCTCAAGCAGCTGCGCCGGGTCATCTCGGGCCTGTCCGCCGACCGCAAGCCCATCGGTCAGTCGCTGGTGAGCATCGGCGACCTGACGGAGGCCACCTCGGGCCTGCTGAAGGACGCGCGCCCGCCGCTCAAGGACGACATCGCGGAACTGACCGACCTCACCGGGACGCTGAACGACAACGAGAAGACCGTGGAGGGCGTGCTGAAGAGGCTGCCGAACAAGCTGGGCGAGCTGACGGGGACGGCGTCCTACGGCTCGTGGTTCAACTTCTACCTGTGCGACTTCGACGGCCGGATCGTGCTGCCGAAGACGAAGCGGGTGCTCACGCCCGAGATGCACGTGGCGAGGGCGAGGTGCGGGGCATGAGCCGCAAGCGCCGCCCGGAGCCGCTGTTCAAGGTGCGCGTGGAACCGCCGAAGCTGCCGAGAGTACGACTGCCGGAGGTACGGCTCCTGCCCCGCCGCAAGCCGCGCCGACAGCCGCTGATCAAGGTCCGCGTCGACCCGCCGAAGCTGCCGAGGATACGGCTCCGCCGCCCGCACCTCGGGCCCTTCCGCGAGCGCAACCCCATCGTCATCGGCGCCGTCGGACTCACCGTCCTGGCGTTGCTGACCGTGGCCGCGTTCAACGCCGACCGCCTGCCGGTGATCGGCGACGGCGAGACGTACAGCGCCGCCTTCGCGGAGGCGGGCGGTCTCAAGCCCGGCGACGAGGTGCGGATCGCCGGGGTCAAGGTCGGCAAGGTCGAAGAGGTCGACCTGGACGGCGACCATGTCAAGGTCACCTTCAAGATCAAGGACGAGCCGGGGTTCGGCACCGAGACCGGCGCGTCGATCCGGGTCAAGACGATCCTCGGCGCCAAGTACCTCGCCCTGCACCCCAGGGGGCGGGGCCGGTTGGAGCCCGGCAGCGAGATCCCCCTGGAGCGGACCGTCCCCGCGTACGACGTCGTGCAGGCGTTCAGCGATCTCACCACCACGACGGAGAAGGTCGACACCGACCGGCTGGCCAAGGCCCTGGACACCATCTCCACCACCTTCGAGGACTCACCGCAGGAGGTACGGGCGTCCATCAAGGGCCTGTCGAAGATCTCCCGGACGGTGGCCTCGCGCGACAAGGCACTCGGGGAACTCCTCGACCACGCGAACGGCGTGACGGGTGTACTCGCCGACCGGTCGGGCGACTTCTCCGCGCTGGTCAAGGACGGCGACAAGCTGTTCAAGGAGATCAGCAAGAGGCGTGCGGCGATCCACAAGCTGCTGAAGACCTCCGCCGCGCTCGGCATCCAGCTCTCCGGCCTGGTCCAGGACAACGAGAAGGAGATCGGGCCCGCGCTCAAGGGCCTCGACACCGTGGTGAAGATGCTCGAACGCAACCAAGCCGGCCTGGAGCGGAGCATCAAGCTCCTGGCTCCCTACGTACGGGTCTTCACCAACACGCTCGGCAACGGCCGCTGGTTCGACTCCTACGTCCAGAACCTGGTCGCCGCCCCGGTGGTGCCGCGGACGCGAACGGGAGGTGCGCGGTGAGCAACCGCTGGAAGAAGCCCGTGGCCCTGCTGACCGTCCTGGCCCTGGTCGGCGCGCTCACCTACGTCCTGTGGCCGCGGACCGAGCCGGCCCGCGTGACGGCGTACTTCCCCCGCACCGTCGGCATCTACCCCGGCTCGGACGTCCGCGTGCTGGGCGTGCGGATCGGCCAGGTCAGGAAGATCACGCCGGAGGGCGGCCGGGTGCGGGTGGAGCTGGAGTACGACGCGGACCGCAAGGTCCCGGCGGACGCACAGGCCGCGATCATCAACTCCTCGGTGGTGAGCGACCGTTATGTGCAGCTGCTGCCGGTGTACCGGAGCGGCCCGGTCCTGCGGGACGGGGACGAGATCCCCGAGTCGCGCACGGCCGTGCCGGTCGAACTGGACCGCGTCTTCGACAGCCTGCACACCACGGCCGAGGCCCTGGGACCCGAGGGCGCCAACAAGGACGGCGCCCTGTCACGGTTGCTCGGCGTCAGCGCCGACAACCTCGACGGCCAGGGCGAGAACCTGCACCGGACCGTGGAGGACCTTTCGGAGGCGGTCACGACCCTGTCCGACGGCCGCACGGACCTGTTCGGCACGGTCCGCAACCTTCAGGTGTTCACGGCGGCGCTGGCGGCGGACGACAAGAGCGTGCGGTCGTTCAACAGCAGCCTCGCCAAGGTCGCCGGGCAGCTCGCGGGCGAGCGCAAGGACCTGGCGGCCGCGCTGAAACACCTCGGCACGGCCCTCGGTGACGTGTCCGCCTTTGTGAAGAAGAACAAGAAGTCGCTGACGTCGAACGTGGAGGGCCTGAGCAAGGTGACCAAGGTGCTCGTCACCCAACGAGCGGCGCTGGAGGAATTGCTGGAGGTCGCGCCGACGGGCATGTCGAACTTGAACAACGCCTACAACCCCGCCGACGGCACCCTCGACACCCGCAACAACCCCGACCACCCGCAGGACCCCGCCTCCCTGCTGTGCTCGATCCTGAAGACGACGGGGGAGAAGACCGACTGCCGGGAGCTGAGGGACCTCTTCGACTCCCTGCCCGAAGTGCCCGAAGTACCCGACGGCACTGCGGCCACCGGCACGGTCGACCGCACCCTCGGCGGAATCCTGGGGGCACGCGCATGAGGCCCCTGCGCAAGGGCGGGGCCGTCGCGTGGGCGGCCGTCGGGACACTGCTGCTGTCCGGCTGCGAGTTCAACGGCTGGTACGACGTCCCGCTCCCGGGTGGAGCCGCCGCCGACGGCCGTGCCTACCACGTCACCGTCGAGTTCCGCGACGTCCTCGACCTGGTGCCGCAGTCGGCGGTCAAGGTCGACAACGTCACCGTGGGCGCGGTGGAGAAGGTGGAGCTGGAGGGCTGGCACGCGAGGGTCCGCCTCCGGGTCGCCGACTCGGTGAAGCTGCCCGCCAACGCCGTGGCCGGGCTGCGGCAGACCAGCATGCTCGGTGAGAAGTACGTGGCGCTGGCCGCGCCGCCGGAAGGCACGCCGGTCGGCCGGCTGCGCGACGGCGACGTGATCCCCCTGTCCCGCAGCGGCCGCAACCCGGAGGTCGAGGAGGTGCTGTCCGCGCTGTCCGCCCTGCTCAACGGCGGCGGCGTGGCCCAGCTCAAGACGATCACCACGGAGCTGAACAAGGCCCTGGAAGGCCGGGAGAACCGGATCAAGTCCCTGCTCAAGGAGCTCGACACCTTCATCGGCGGCCTGGACGACCAGCGCCAGGACATCGTCCGCGCGCTGAAGGCCGTGGACCGGCTGGCCAAACGGCTGGGCAAGGAGAAGACGACGATCGCCGAGGCCGTCGACGCGATGCCGCCCGCCCTGAAGGTCCTGGCCGACCAGCGCCGCGATCTGACGAGGATGCTCACCGCCCTGTCCAAGCTGGGCAAGACCGGCACCAAGGTGGTCGACGCCTCGCACGACGACGCGGTCGCCAACCTCAAGCAGCTCCGGCCGATTCTGCGACAGCTCGACAAGGCGGGCAGCGACCTGCCCAACTCCCTGGAACTGCTGACGACGTACCCGTTCCCGCGCAACGTGGTGGACGCCATCAAGGGCGACTACGTCAACCTGCACATCACGGCGGACCTCGACCTGCCCGGGATCTACGGCAACCTGACGGACGAGCCGGGCGGCCGGAACGGCGGGGACACGCGGACACCGGAGCTTCCCGGGGCCCCGGACCTGCCGGACGTACCGGATCTCCCGGAGGCACCGGATCTGCCGGACGTGCCGAAGCCCACCGCGCTGCCGAGCGGTCCAGGCGTGCCATCGGCCCCGTCTGCACCTTCGGGCGGTGACGACCCGCTGTGCCCGCCGGTGTGCACCGCCGGCTACGGCTCCGGCCGCCACCGCACCGGGGACGACTGGCCCGAGGGGATCGACCTCGAACTCGCCGAGCTGATGCTGAAGGGGGTCCAGCCGTGATCACCCGTACGGTCAAGACGCAACTGATCGCCTTCGCCGCCCTCACCGCCGTGGGGGTGTCGTACGTCGGCGCCGAGTACACGGGCCTGGTGGACGAGGTCCTGGACCGCGGCTACACCGTGCGGGCCGACTTCGCCGACTCCGGGGGCGTCTTCCCCGGCGCCGAGGTCACTTACCGCGGGGTGCCGGTGGGCAAGGTCGGCGCCCTGCGCCTGGCCGGCTCGGACGGGGTCTCGGTCGCGCTCGACATCGAGGACGGTGCGCCGCGCATCCCGGCGGACACGCTGGCGGTGGTGGCGAACCGCTCGGCGGTGGGCGAGCAGTATGTCGACCTCCAGCCCCGCACCTCCCGCGGCCCGTACCTGCTGAACGGCAGCACGATCCCGCGCGAGAGCACGCGGGTGCCGCTGTCGACGACGGACATGGTCCTCAGCCTGGACCGCCTGGTGAACTCGGTCGGCAAGGACGACCTGGGGGTCACGGTCGACGAACTGGGCAAGGCGTTCGCCGGCACCGGCCCGAACCTGGGGCGCCTGGTGGACTCGGGCAACACCCTGGTCGAGTCGGCGTCCGAGGCGCTGCCGGAGACGATCGACCTGATCGAGGACTCACGGAAGGTCCTCAAGACGCAGGCCGACCAGGGCTCTTCGATCAAGTCGTTCGCGCGCGATCTGGCGTCGCTGTCAGCCCAGTTGAAGTCCAGTGACGGGGACCTGCGCAAGCTGATCGGCAACGCGCGGCCGGCGGCGCAGGAGCTGAACTCGCTGCTGAAGTCGGCCGGGCCGCAGCTGTCGGTCCTGCTGGCCAACCTGATCAGCGGCGGCCAGGTCACGCTGGCCCGCCTCCCCGGTGTGGAGCAGGCCTTGGTCACCTTCCCGCTGATGGTCGCGGGCAGCTACACGGTCGTCCCGGGCGACGGCACCACCCACTTCGGCCTGGTGCTGAACGCCGACGACCCGCCGGCCTGCACCCAGGGGTACGGCACGGCACGCCGCGACCCGGCGGACACCAGCACACGCGAGGCGAACACCGGCGCCCGCTGCACTCTCCCGCGCGGCAGCCAGTCGTCGGTACGGGGCGCGCAGAACGCCCCGGGCGCGTCGACCGCCGGCGGGGGAGCGAACCAGGCGGCGTACGTCACCCCGTACGACCCGGAGACCGGCACCACCACCGGCCCGGACGGAAACAACGTCGAGATCGGCTCGACAGGCGGCCAGCAGGCCGTGTTCGGAAAGGAGTCGTGGCAATGGCTGCTCGTCGGCCCCATGGCATGAGGCAGATACGACCCCGAGTGAGGACGGCGGGACTCGTCGCGGCGACCGTCGTCACCACAGCACTGGCGCTCTGGCTGGCCTTCGGAATCCACGCACAGAACGAGGCGGACCATCGACGCCAGGGCATCCTGGCCGCGGCCCGCCAGTCGGCACTGAACTTCACCTCCCTCGACTACCGGCACTACGACCGCGACAGCGCGAATGTCCTGGCGGGCGCGACGGGTGACTTCAAGAAGCAGTTCACCGCCCAGACGGAGCAGTTGACGAAGCTGGTCGCCCGGAACAAGTCCGTGTCAGAAGGCCAGGTTCTGGAGGCAGGCATCGTCCGCTCCGACGAGGACTCGGCCCGTGTGCTGGTGGTCGCCGACAGCAAGGTGACCAACACCGCCGTGCCCGGGGGAGAGGCGCGCACGTACCGGCTCCAGCTCGACCTCGTACACAAGGACGGCCGCTGGCTGACGTCCGACGTCGAGTTCGTCGGCTGATTCACGGGCCGATTCGCCGACCGACAAGCACCGACGAGGAGTACCACCATGCCGAAGACGACCACCGGCCGTGCCGCCGGTCCCGGCACGCGCCGCACCATGACGGCGGCCGCCCGCGCGGCGGCGAAGCGCGCGGAGCGCGGCCACCGCGAAGCGGGCACGGTGACGGCCGCCCACGAGGAGTCCCCGCGCCGGGCCGAGCGGCCACCCACCGGACGCACCGTTCTCATCGAGGCCCCGAAGCACGGCTGGGACGACCCGCCGGAGCCGTCGCCGGAGTCGTTCGGGGACGACGGGCCGCAGGAGCGCAGCGAGCCCGGCTCCGGCGGCCGACGGAAGCCGCTCATCTTGCTCCTGGCCGTCCTGCTCGTCGCCAGCCTGGTCGCGCTGGCCGCCCTGGGACGGCAGTACCGCGACGGCCGCCTGACGGAGACCGCCCGGACCGAGGCGCTCACGGCCGCCCGCACAGCGGCACCGATCATCCTGTCGTACGACTACCGCCACCTGGAGAAGGACTTCTCGAGGGCCCGCGCCCACCTGACCGGTGACTTCCGCGACGAGTACGGCAAGACCACGAAGACCGTGGTCGCCCCGACGGCCGAGAAGTACCACGGTGTCGTGAAGGCAAGGGTCGCCGCCCCCGGCTCCGGCGGCGCCCCGGCCGCCTCCGTCGTCTCGGCCTCCCCCGACAAGGTCGTCGTCCTGCTCTTCGTCAACCAGGTCACCGAGAGCACTCAGGTGTCGGGGTCCCGCGTGGACCAGAACCGGGTGCGGATGACGATGGACCGTACGGGTGAGGGGTGGAAGGTGAGCGCGGTGGACGCGCTGTGAGGGCAGGTCCGGGATACCCGGTGATCAGAGCGACTGACGCGGAACGTCCGCCTGTGCCGAGTGCGCCGTGGACCGTCGTGCCACCCGCTCCAGGTGCCGTGCCAGAACCTCTCGCGCTTCCGGCGTAAGCGTCCGCAACGCCAACAACGCCGTGATGACGACATCACACAACTCCGCCTCCACGTCCTCCCACGTGTGTGTGACCCCCTTGCGCGGGTTCTGCCCCGTCGCTCCGATCACCGCCTCCGCGACCTCGCCGACCTCCTCGGAGAGCTTCAGGATGCGAAGGAGGAGGCCCTCGCGGCCCTCGACCGGGCGGTTGGTGTCGAGCCACTCGTACAAGGCGTCGATGGTGGACCAGAGTTCAGGGCCGGGGGACTGTTCGTTCATGGGGGCGCAGCCTGCCATGCGGGACTGACAATGCCCCACCTCCGGGCCCTAGACCCCTACTCCATGTACTCCTCCTCGAACAACGCCTCCTGCTCCCCCTCCTTCGCCTTCCGAAGCCGCCTCGCCCGGGCCCCCACCACCACCGCCGTGCCCGCCGCCGTCGCCGCGAAGGCCGCTGGGATCATCCAGCCGCGGTTCACCGCGTGGCCGAGCAGGTGGTCCACGGAGAGGCGGCCCGGGCCCGTGATGGCCAGGCCCGCTGCCGTGAGGCCCAGCGTCGCCGCGTACTCGTAGCCGCCGCCCTGGTTGAAGAAGCCGTTCGGGGCGTGCACCGCCGCCGCTCCGGCCATCGCGCCGGCCGCCGCCGCGCCCGCGGCCGGGGTCGCCAGGCCCAGGGCCAGCAGTGTGCCGCCGCCCGTCTCCGCGAGGCCCGCCGCCGTCGCGCTCTGCTTGCCGGGGGAGTAGCCGACGGACTCCATGAACTGGCCGGTGCCCTCGATGCCGTGCCCGCCGAACCAGCCGAACAGCTTCTGCGTACCGTGCGCCACCAGCACACCGCCCGCCCCCAGCCGGAGCAGCAGCAGACCCAGATCACGTCGGTCGTTACGCCTCACGTCGTCTCCCGTAGCAGGTAGCAGGTAGCAGGTAGCAGGCAGCAGATAGCAGGAACGGGGGAACGCTCCCGTCCCTCTTCGCGTTTTCACCGTCGCACCCCTCACCGCCCACGACACCCGGCGGGCCCGTCCCCGGACGCCGTTCGGGTGGCACCGGTGGCGTGGGGCCGTGGCCGGTACGAGGCTGCTCGCATGACGATTCAGACCACGCGCCTCAGCGATCCGGCCGTCCGGGCCTTCGTGACCGCCGTGAACAATCACGACCGCGAGAGCTTCATGGAGCTCCTCGCACCGGGCGCGACCATGACCGACGACGGCTCCGACCGCGACCTCGCCGACTGGGTAGACCGGGAGATCTTCTCCTCCCACGGCCACATGGAGGTCGACAACGAGTCCAACGGCGGCCGTGCCCTCCTCGCCCGCTACAGCAACGACACCTGGGGCGAGATGCGTACCCGGTGGAGCTTCACCGTGGACGACGACGGCAGGATCACGCGGTTCGACACCGGGCAGGCCTGAGCTTTTACCTGGAGGCCTTTACCCGTGAGGGGTTGTCCTCGCCCGCACTCCAACTCCTAGCCTCCCGGCATGGAGACCACACGGCCGCTGGGACGCAGCGGCATCGAGGTGAGCGCCCTCGGCTTCGGCTGCTGGGCGATCGGCGGAGAGTGGCAGGCGGCCGACGGGCAGCCGCTCGGCTGGGGCAAGGTCGACGACGAGGAGTCGGTACGGGCGGTGCGGCGCGCCCTCGACCTGGGCGTCACCTTCTTCGACACCGCCGACACCTACGGCGCCGGGCACAGCGAACGCGTGCTGGGCCGGGCCCTCGGCAAGCGCAGGGCCGACGTCGTCGTCGCCACCAAGTGGGGCAACGTGTTCGACGAGGAGACGCGGACTCTCACCGGTGGCGACGACTCCCCGGCCCACCTGCGTCGCGCCCTGACCGCCTCCCTGCGCCGGCTCGGCACCGACTACGTCGACCTCTACCAGTTCCATCTCTCCGACGCCGACCCCGCGCAGGCCGCCCTGCTCCGGGACGCGTGCGAGGAACTGGTCAGCGAGGGGCTGATACGGGCCTACGCGTGGAGCACCGACGACCCCGCACGCGCCGCCGTTTTCGCCGAGGGGCCGCACTGCGCCGCCGTCCAGCACGCTCTCAACGTCCTGACCGACGCGCCCGCGATGCTCGCGCTGTGCGAGGAGGCCGGCCTCGCGAGCATCAACCGCAGTCCGCTCGCCATGGGGCTGCTCAGCGGGAAGCGCCGGGACCGGCAGCCGTTGGAGGCCGGGGACATCCGCAGCAGGCCCCCGGCCTGGCTCCGCGGGTTCGGTGACGGGTCCGGCGCCGACCCGGAGTGGCTCGCCCGCGTCGACGCCCTCCGGGACGTCCTCACCAGCGAGGGCCGTACGCCCGCCCAGGGCGCCCTGGCCTGGCTGTGGGCGCGCAGCCCGCGCACGGTGCCCATCCCCGGCTTCCGGTCGGTCGCCCAGGCGGAGGAGAACGCGGGAGCGCTGGGGAAGGGCGCCCTGACCGACGCCCAGCTGACCGAGGTCGACCGGCTCCTCGGTCGCTGAGCATCGGCCGGGCTGTCCGGCGCTGAGCCCGGCAGGCCCGTCTGGCGCTGAGCTTCGGCCGGGCTGTCCGGCGCTGAGCACCGGATGGCCCCTCCGGCTCTGATCGCCGACCGGCTGCCCGGTCGGTGACCTTGCGGGACCTTGGCTCAGTTTTTGAACGTTCCGTGCATGCCCCCGTGATTCCGCTTCGTACCGTCGCGGGATGTGTGACTCAGCCCGGCTGTCCAGACGCTCTCTGCTCGCCCTCGGCGCGACCCTCCCGGTCGCCGCCGCCGCACCCGCTTCCGCCGCCGCCCCCGTACTCGGCGGCGACCGCCTCGGCCGCGACACCGTGCAGGTCGGCAGCGCCACCGGACTGCCCGGTGGGCTCACCGCCCGTTCCTGGCTGCTCGCCGATCACGACAGTGGCGAGGTGCTGGCCGCCTGCCGGGCGCACCGGCGGCTGCCGCCCGCCTCCACGCTGAAGATGCTGTTCGCCGACACGGTGCTCGACCGGTTCCCGCGCGGCGGCCGGCACACCGTCACCGCCGCCGACCTCGCCGGCATCCCGGCGGGCTCCAGCCTCGTCGGTGTCCGGGCCGGGACCACCTACACCGTCGACCAGCTCTGGCAGGGCGTCTTCCTGCGCTCGGGCAACGACGCCGTGCACGTCCTCGCCCACATGAACGGCGGTGTGGCGAAGACCGTGGCCGACATGCAGGCCACGGCGCGGGAACTGCAGGCGCTGGACACGCACGTGGTCAGCCCGGATGGCTTCGACCACCCCGGGCAGCTGTCCTCGGCGTACGACCTGACGCTCTTCGCGCGGCACGGGCTGCGCGACCCCGGCTTCCGCGCCTACTGCCGGACGCGGACGGCGGACTTCCCGGCCGGGGGAGGAAAGTCGTTCCAGATCCAGAACACCGACCGGCTGCTGAGCGGAACCTGGGGCCTGCGGGCGTACCCGGGGCTGATCGGCGTCAAGAACGGCTACACCAGCGACGCCGGCAACACCTTCACCGGTGCCGCCACGCGCGCCGGGCGCACTCTGCTCGTCACCGTCATGCACCCCGCCGACCGTGCCGACGCCGTCTACGAGGAGGCCGCCGCACTGCTCGACTGGGGCTTCGCGCACGGTGCTTCGGCACGGCCGGTGGGTGTGCTGGTCGAACCGGTCAGCGAGGGGCAGGGGGCGGAGCCTTCACCGAGGAGTGGACCCGCCGCTTCTCCCGCGGTCGCGGCCGGGCCCTCGACCGGGCGGCTGGTGGAAGGGGCCGGCACGGCGGTGGCGCTGCTGGCGGGCGGGGCCTGGGCGCTGCGCCGGCGCCTGGCACCCGGGCGGCCAGGGGGACGGCACCGGGAGTGACGGTCACCGGCAGGCCGGCCCCGGGGCCTCGAACCGAGCGGCAGTCGTTCCACGCGCACCGGTGCGTACTCCGCGGTCCTCGCGGAATCCACCCCCACCCGGTGCCGTGGAACGACTGCCGCATCCCCCCTGGAATTGGCCAACGGAAGCGCTCTACTCCAACTGTGAAGCTTTCGTGTAGGAGAGTTGAGCATATGCTCCCTACCGGCCGCAATGGGGCGGAGGTTCCTATTCCGTTTGTGCAGGTTGACGAGTTGACGAATTCTGCCGCGCGCTCAGCCGCGTCCGACGTACGGCATCGCCGTCGCCAACACGGTCGCGAACTGCACGTTCGCCTCCAGCGGCAGTTCGGCCATGTGCCGCACCGTGCGGGCCACGTCCGCGACGTCCATGACCGGTTCCGGGGCTACTTCCCCGTTCGCCTGCATCGCTCCCGTCTGCATACGGGACGTCATGTCGGTGGCCGCGTTGCCGATGTCGATCTGCCCCACCGCGATCCCGTACGGCCGTCCGTCCAGGGAGAGGGACTTGGTCAGGCCGGTCAGCGCGTGCTTCGTCGCCGTGTAGGCCACCGACATCGGTCGGGGCGTGTGCGCGGAGATCGAACCGTTGTTGATGATCCGGCCGCCCTGCGGGTCCTGCTCCTTCATCTGCCGGTACGCCGCCTGCGCGCACAGGAACGCCCCGTTGAGGTTGGTGTCCACCACGTGCCGCCACGCCTCGTAGGGCAGTTCCTCGACCGGCACGCCACCGGGACCGAAGGTGCCCGCGTTGTTGAACAGCAGGTCGACGCGGCCGAAGCGCTCCACCGTGGCGGCGAACAGGGAGCTCACGTCCTCAGGGCGTGAGACGTCCGTCCGTACAGCGAGAGACGCGGCCCCCGGAGCCAGCGCCGCCGTCTCCTCCAGCGTCTCCTCGCGCCGGCCCGCCAGCGCCACCGACCAGCCCGTGCGCAGCAGTTCCACGGCGACCGCCCGGCCGATGCCGGAACCCGCCCCGGTCACCACCGCGATTGCATTGTCCTTGGCATTCATGGGCCCGCAGCGTAGCCACCGGGAGCCGATCCCCTGCCCCTGCGCGCCCGATCAGGGCCTCAGGCCGATGTGAGCTCCGGTTCGCCCGCCTCGTCGGGGTAGCGGACGCCGACGCGGTCCCGGATCGCGTCCAGCGTGCGCATCACGGCGAGCGTGCCGTCGAGCGGGACCAGCGGGGACTCCGTCTCCCCGGCACGCACGGCCCGCATCACCTCCGCCGCCTCGTGGCGCAGGCTGTTGCGGGGCCCGTCCGCGGGATCGGCCGTGAACTCCTCGGCGTCGCGGCCGTCCCGGTGCAGGACGAAACGGTCCGGGAAGAAGAAGCCGTGCGGGATGTCGATCCGGCCCCGGGAGCCGGTGACCGAGGCGGAGGTCGCCGTACCGCCCACGATGGAGCAGTGCACCGAACCGAGGGCACCGCTGTCGAAGGAGAGCACCGCCGCCGTCTGGAGGTCGACGCCCTCCTCCGAGAGCACCGCCCGCGCCACGACGTCCGACGGCTCCCCGAGCAGCAGCTGCGCGAACGACACCGGGTACACGCCGAGATCGAGCAGAGCGCCGCCGCCCAGCTCCGGGTTGCGCAGCCGGTGCGAGGGCGGGAAGGGCCCGGCCAGCCCGAAGTCGGCCTGGACGCTGCGCACCTCGCCGATCGCCCCGTCGTCGACCAGGGCCTTGAGCCGTCGTACCAGCGGGTTGCAGTACATCCACATCGCCTCCATCAGGAAGCGCCCGTGTTCCCGCGCCAGCGCGACCAGTTCCTCCGCCTCTCGCACGTTCAGCGTGAACGGCTTCTCGCACAGCACGTTCCGCCCGGCCGCGAGGCACAGACCGGCGGCGGCCCGGTGGGCCGTGTGCGGTGTGGCGACGTAGACGACATCGATGTCCTCGTCCTGGGCGAGCGCGTGCCAGTCGCCGTAGGCCCGGGGTATCCCGAACCGCTCCGCGAACGCCTTCGCCGACTCCTCGGACCGGGACGCGACCGCCACGACCTCCGCGTCCGGCAGGTCGATGAGGTCCGCGGTGAACGCGCCCGCGATACCCCCGGTCGCCAGGATTCCCCACCGCACCGTGTCCGCCGTCATTCCCGCCCCGCCTTCACCTTGTGACCCCGAGCACTGCGTACGAGCTGAGAGCATAGGTGGCGATCGACTCGGAGAGGGAGGGGCTCATGCCCGAGGGTGGGGCGTCCATATCGAACACCGCGCAGGAGACCGCAGCCGGGACGCAGCGGCCCGACCGCACACCGCAGCGCCGCACCGGGCTCCTGGTCACCTTCCTCCTCGGAAGCCTGACCGCCGTGCCTCCGCTGGCGATGGACATGTACCTCCCGTCCCTGCCGGAGGTCACCCGCTCCCTGCACGCGCCCGCCGCGACGGTCCAGCTCACGCTCACCGCCTGCCTCGCCGGGATGGCGCTCGGGCAGCTGGTGGTCGGGCCGATGAGCGACCGCTGGGGGCGCCGCCGCCCGCTGCTCGCGGGGCTCGCCGTCTTCGTCGTCGCCACCGTCCTGTGCGCGCTCGCGCCCACCGTGGAAACGCTGGTCGCCTTCCGGTTGGCCCAGGGGCTCGCGGGCGCCGCCGCCATCGTCATCGCCCGGGCCGTCGTCCGCGACCTCTACGACGGCATGGCCATGGCCCGCTTCTTCTCCACCCTCATGCTGATCTCCGGCGTCGCCCCGATCGTGGCGCCGCTCATCGGCGGGCAAGTCCTGCGCGTGACCGACTGGCGGGGCGTGTTCGTCGTCCTCACCGCGATCGGCGTGCTGATCGGGGTCCTGGTCTGGACGCGGCTGCCCGAGACGCTGGAGCCCGCCGAGCGGCACAGCGGCGGTGTCGGCGAGGCCCTGTGCGCGATGCGCGGCCTGCTCGCCGACCGCGCCTTCGCCGGCTACATGCTCACCGGCGGCTTCGCCTTCGCCGCCCTCTTCGCCTACATCTCGGCGTCCCCGTTCGTCATCCAGGAGATCTACGGCGCCTCCCCGCAGACCTTCAGCCTGCTGTTCGGCGTCAACTCGGTCGGGCTGGTCCTCGTCGGCCAGATCAACGGCAAGATCCTGGTCGGCCGGGTCAGCCTCGACCGGGTGCTGGGCATCGGCCTCACGATCGTCATCACCGCCGCGACCGCGCTGTTGCTGATGTCCCTCGGCGTCTTCGGCGAGGTCGGCCTGGTGCCCGTCGCCGCCGCGCTGTTCGTGCTGATGTCCGCGATGGGCATCACGCTGCCCAACACCCAGGCCCTCGCCCTGATGCGCACCAAGCAGGCGGCGGGCTCCGCGTCGGCACTGCTCGGCACGTCCTCCTTCCTCATCGGCGCGGTCGCCTCCCCGCTGGTCGGCGTCGCCGGGGAGGACACCGCCGTCCCGATGGCCGTCGTCCAACTGGCCGCCGCACTGGTGGCACTGGCCTGCTTCATGGGAATGTGCCGACCCTGGAAGCAGGAGAGCAGCCGCGCGAGCGTGGAGGGAGCAGTCAGCTGAGCGCACCCAGACTGCGCGACGGCACGCCGGAGCGGGCCGGACTCGACCCGGGGGAACTGCGTCACCTCGTCCGGGAGGTTCACGTCCTCACCACCGGGCGGCGCCCCTGGGCGCCGGGCGCGGTCCTCGTCGTCGGACGCGGCCCGGTGATCGCGGTCGAGGAGGCGGCCGGCTGGGCCGTCCGCTACGCGGCCTACGACCCCGACTCGGACGCCGGGGTGGAGCTGCCGCCCGGGCAACGGGTCCCGATGACCGTGGGCACGCCCTTCGACTTGGCGTCCCTCACCAAGCTGTTCACGTCCGTGGCCGCCGTGCAGCAGATCGAGCGGGGCACGCTCGGCATCGACGCGAGGGTCGGGGCGTACCTGCCCGACTTCACGGCGGCCGCCCGGCACGGCATCACCGTACGGCAGCTGCTCACGCACACCTCCGGGCTGCGGCCCGAACTCCCGCTGTACGACTGCGCCGACGAAGCGCAGCGGCTGGCGATGCTCCAGGCGGAGCCGCCGGTCGGGGTGCCGGGCACGTACAGCTACTCCGACCTCAACATGCTGCTCCTGCAGTACGTCCTGGAGCGCATCACCGGCCGCGCGCTCGACGTCCTGATCCGTGACGGCATCACCCGGCCGCTGGGCATGACGGCGACGGACTTCGGGCCGTGCGCGGGCGCGGCGGCGACGGAGGACCAGCGGCGGCCCTGGGCCAAGGCGGACCGAGGGATGCTGCGCGGCGAGGTCCACGACGAGAACGCCTGGGCGCTCGGGGGCGTGGCCGGCCACGCGGGGCTGTTCTCCACCGGCCGGGACCTCGCGGTGTTCTGCCGCACCCTCCTCGCCGGCGGCTCGCACGGCCCGGCCCGCATCCTCGGCCCCGACTTCGTCGAGCTCCTCTTCACCCCGCCGGGCCTGGGCTTCTCCCTCGACCAGCCGTGGTTCATGGGCGACCTGTCGGGCCGCGGCGCGGCGGGCCACACCGGTTTCACGGGCACGTCCCTCGTCCTGGACCCGGCCACGGACACGTTCCTGATCCTGCTCACGAACGCGGTCCACCCACGCCGCCGCCGCCCGGACAACGCCCCGAGAGCGGCAGCGGCGTCGCGGGTGGCGCGGGCGGTGCGGTGATTTTCACGCAGGGGTGGGGCAGGGGGACGGGCCCGGGGGCGTGAGCAGCGTCCTCGGTGAGTGAGGGGGCGCCGCCTTGCCGTGCGAGTGGTGCTCGCGTGAGAAACGAGGCTCCGGGCGCGAGCGCTGTTCGCCCGCGTGCGGCCCACCCACGGCGCCCGCTGCCCGCCCGGTGCGTCCCGTCCCAGTACGGCCCGCTGCCCGCCCGGTGTGTCCCGTCCCAGTACGGCCCGCTGCCCGCCCGGTGCGTCCCGCCCCAGCGCGGCCCGCTGCCCTCACGGTGCGTCCCGTCCCAGTACGGCCCGCTGCCCGCCCGGTGCGTCCCGCCCCAGTACGGCCCGCTGCCCGCCGCGCGCCCGCATCCCGCCCCCGGCCCGCCCCCCCGGTACACGCGTCCCTCACCCCCGGACGCCTCGTAGAATCGCCGGGTGAACGCCCCTGTACCTCCGGCCGAAAACCTCCGTGCCGCTCTTGCCGGTCTGCTCGACGGGCTGCCGCCCCGGCAGGCCTCGCAGGCGGTCGAGCGGCTGATCGCCAGCTACCGGGGGGCCACCCCGACCGACGCCCCCATCCTCCGGGACCGGGCCGACGTCGCCGCCTACGCCGCCTACCGGATGCCCGCGACCTTCGAGGCCGTGCGCTCCGCGCTGGAGGCGTTCGCCGATGCCGCGCCCGCGTGGGTGCCCGGCGGGCACACCGACCTCGGCGGCGGCACCGGTGCCGCCGCCTGGGCCGTGAGCGCGGTCTGGGGCGGGGAGCGGCCCGTGACCGTGCTGGACTGGGCGGAACCCGCGCTCGCCCTGGGGCGCGAGATCGCCGCGGCCAACCCGGAGCTGAAGGACGTCCGCTGGCAGCGCTCCCGGATCGGGGCGGCGCTGACCCTGGAGAGCACGGACCTCGTCACCGTCTCCTACGTCCTGAACGAGCTGACCGCCGCGGACCGCACCGCCCTCGTCGACACCGCCGCGGCCGCCGCCCGGGCCGTCGTGATCGTCGAACCCGGCACCCCCGACGGTTACGCCCGCCTCATCGAGGCCCGGGACCGGCTGATCACCGCGGGTTTCCGGATCGCCGCCCCGTGCCCGCACAGCGCCGCCTGCCCCATCACCCCCGGCACGGACTGGTGCCACTTCTCCGCCCGGGTCAGCCGCTCCTCTCTGCACCGCCAGGTCAAGGGTGGCTCCCTCGCCTACGAGGACGAGAAGTTCGCGTACGTCGCCGCCGCCCGTTTCCCCGTCGACCCGGCTGCCAACCGCGTCGTCCGGCGCCCCCAGATCCGCAAGGGCCAGGTCCTCCTCGACCTGTGCGAGAGCGAACCGTCCCTGCGCCGCAGCACCGTCACCAAGCGCCACGGCGACCTGTACAAGGCCGCCCGGGACGCCGACTGGGGAGACGCCTGGCCGCCCTCCTGAGCTTCTGTCAGGTACGCATAAGATCAACTCGCGCCCCCGGGCGTGCACGACGCGTACCACTGAAACGGGAGGAACCCTTGAAGAAACTGCTGATCGCTCCGCTGGCGGTGGCGGCCCTGGCCTGCCCTGACCGGCCTCGCGCCGAGCGCCTCCGGCACGGCGACGGCCGGGAGCGGCGACATGGCCACCGTCGCGGCGACGGCTCAGTGCAAGAGCCTCACGGCCCTGTCGACCGTTCACGTCCGCAAGTCCGCCAGCACCAGGTCGACCAGCCTGCGCCTTTGGTACAAGGGCACCAAGGGCTGCGACATCAAGGGCGTCGACGGCGGCTCGTACAAGAACACCTGCGGCATAGACAGCTACCACTACTGGCGCAAGGTCAACTACCGCGGCACCGTGGGCTACGTGCCCAACGTGTGCGTGAAGTACTCCTGACCCGCCCAGCGGACCAGCATGTCCTCCGCCGACGCCCGGTCGGCGGGGGACAGGTCCGCGAGGTCGGCGCCGTGGTTTCCGCCCGGCACCCACAACAGCCGTGAGTCCGGACCTCCGGGGCGGAAGTGCTCGGCGACCGCGGGGTCCTGGGTGCCGTTGACGAACAGCAGCCGGCTGCCGCGCCGCCGGACCCAGCGGTCGATGTCGGGCATGGCGGCCCGGTCGAAGCGCAGGGGGACGTCCCGGGGGACGAAACTGCGCGGCTCGGCGGCGTCCGGATGCCGGAGCAGGTCGGCGAGGTGGGCGGTGGGGAAGCTGCCGTACCCCAGCTGGGTGCCGATCTGGTACCAGTACGGGATGTAGTTCCGGGCCGTAGTGTCGGCGTACAGCTCCAGGCCCGTCGTGGCGTCCAGCCAGGTGTACAGCTCGTCGGCCGTCGCCCCGGGGCCGGGGATCGCGGCGACGTCGGCCGGGGTGCCGCGCTGCCAGAACATGAGCGGCACGCGCAGGACGGCGATCTCGAGTGCCCTGTCGGCGCTGCCGACGAGCCGGAAGGTGTCGCCGGTGGCGGCCGCCCAGGCCTCGTAGCGCGCGACCAGCTCGGCCCGGCGCAGCAGGATCGACCGCTGGACCGCCTCGAGGGCCTCCCGGGCGGCAGGGGTGCCGGCCGTTTCCAGGAAGCGCAGATACGCGGAGTCGTCGCGGTCGTCGACGTTGTTCGGGGCCGAGTGGACCACCGTGCCGTTCACGTCGTGGGGGTGGAAGCGGCGGTGGTAGACGCTCGCCATGCCGCCCTTGCTGCTGCCGGTGGAGATCCACGCGCCGGGGTAGAGACGGCGGAAGAGCCGGACGACGCGGTGGTGGTCGTCGGCGGCCTGCCGGACGGTGAGGTGGGTGTAGCCGGGGTCCGCCGGGCGTGAGGTCCCGAAGTAGCGGTGCTCGACCTGGAGCTGGTTGGCGCCGAGCAGGACCGCCGGTTCGCTCCGGCGGGGGCTGAGGACCGCGTGGTAGCCCGTGCTGAACAGCACGGTGGGGCGGTCGGCGGCGGTGTGCAGCAGGGTGAGGCGCTGCTCGAACGTGCCGGCGGCCGGGTTCGTGTGGTCGACCGGCTGGCGCAGCCCCAGGACGAAGTGCCGGTAGCCCGGTTCGGCGTCGTGCCGCTCCTCGACCAGGCGCAGTCCGGGCAGGGCCCGCAGCGCGTCGGCCACGTCGGTGCCCCCGGGACGGGCCGAGGCCGCCGCCCGCGCGGAAGCCGCCGCCGTGGTGGCGAGGCCCGCCGCCGGTAGGGCCGTGGCCGCCGTGCTGAGCAGCCGTCGTCTGGTCCATGCGGTCATGAGCCGAGTCCTCCCGGGTGTCCGTGGGGCGGGTGTCCGCCGGTCGCGGGCCGCGACCGCCTCAGTACATCCGCCGGACCGCCCGGGAGGATCCCGCGCGCGAGGGTCCGCTCTCCCTCGCACGGGGGAGGCTCATGACGCCTCGCCCGCCGTGCCCCCTTCCCGCGCGTCCTGCTGCTGTCGTTTCTCCTGCAGTTTGCGCAGCAGTTCGCGCTTCTGGGCCTGCGGGTCGAGACCGCCGCCGATCCGGCCGTCCCGGCCCCCGCCGCGCAGTTCCCTGCGGCCGAGGTTCCTGCGCGATCCGCCGACACCCAGCATGTTTCCGGCTCCGCCTCGGGTCATCCCGGGCTCCTTCCGTGGCCATCCTCTTCGAGGAACGAGACGGTTCGTCTCGTACGCGTCCCTCCACTGTCCGCGAGACGCTCCGTCTTGTCAACCTGATAAATTCGGCCCATGGCCGTCCAGAAGTCCACCCAGCCCGCTCCCGGCAAGCCCGCCCCCGACTCCACCCGGCGCAGCGAGAAGTCCCGCCGCGCCATCTACGACGCCGCCCTCGCGCTCGTCGTCGAGGTCGGCTACCCGAAGACCACCATCGAGGGCATCGCCGCCCGCGCCGGCGTCGGCAAGCAGACGATCTACCGCTGGTGGTCGTCCAAGGCGGACGTCCTGATGGAGGCGTTCCTCGACCTGGCCGAGCAGTCCACGGAGGAGGCCGGGCCCGCCCCGTACGCCTTCCCGGACACCGGCGACCTCGCCGCCGACGTCAAGGGCGTGCTGCGCGCCACCGTCGACCAGATGAACGACCCCCGGTTCGACGTGCCCTCCCGCGCGCTGGCCGCCGAGGGCGTCGTCAACGAGCAGCTCGGGCGCGAGCTCGTGGCCAAGCTGATGCAGCCCTCACTCGACCTCTACATCGGCCGGCTGCGCGCCGCGCAGGAGGCCGGCCAGGTGCGGCCCGAGATCGATCCGCGCATCGCCCTGGAGCTCTTCATCTCCCCGCTCGCCCAGCGCTGGCTCCAGCACACGGGCCCGATCTCCCATGAGTACACCGACACCCTCGTCGACTACGCCCTTCACGGCCTGGCCCCGCGCTGAGCGGCCCGGGCGAGGCGCCCCGGCGCGTCCGTGATCACACCTCGGCAGCCCAGCGCCAGCACCCGGTCCCGCTGCGCGTCCGTCACCACGGTGTGCGCCCACACCCGCGCGATCCCCGAGTTCACCGCCCGCGCCAGATCCGCGTCGCGCGCCCGGTGGTCGACGTCCAGCAGGTCCACGTACGACCGCCAGCGCTCCGGGCGGTCCGTGCGCAGCTGCTGCGCCGAGCGCCACAACTGCGAGAGCAGGCCGAGACGGTGGACGCGCCGGGCCACCTCGGGGTCGTTGGAGTTCACGAACACCGAGCGGGTCAGGCCACGGGCCCGGATCAGCTCGGCCAGCCGGTCGAGGCCGCGCGGGTCCTTCGCCTCCAGCATCAGCACGATCCGCCCGCCGAAACGATCGAGCACCTCGGCGACCGTCGGCGGCCGCTCCGACCGCCAGCTCCCCGGGAGCCTGTCCTTCGGGCGCAGCCGTACGCCCCGCCACTCCCGGGCGTCCAGGCCGCGCACCGCGCCGCCCTGGTAGGTGGTGCGGTTCAGGGTCTCGTCGTGGAACACCACCGGCGTGCCGTCGCGCAGCAGCCGCGTGTCGAAGTCCAGCACCTGCGCCGTCCCCCGCTCGTAGGCGGTCGCCAGCCCCGTCATGCTGTTCTCGGGGACCTCACGGGCGCCGCCGCGGTGCGCGACGTACGTGATCCGGGGCAGGGCCGCCACGGTCAGCGGACCCGCGCCCCACTCCAGCGGGGCCGGGGCGCGGCCGCCGGGTCCCGACAGGGCCAGCGAGACCACGGACGCCACGGAGGCCAGGCCCGACAACGCGATCCTTGTGACCATGGCGCCCACGGTAGGACGCCATGTCAGGTCAAAGCGGGCAATGACACCCGATCACAGTGGAGAGCGGGGCTCGCCGTTCTCCTCCCGTTCAGCGCCCGCCACGTGGTACGTCCCGCCTGCCCTGTGCGGGGCCCGGCGTGCGGCGCCCGGTGCGTCCCGCCTGTCCCGTCTGGCCTCCGGTGCGCGGTGCGTCCCACCTGTCCTGGATGTGGGCACTGGCCCCCCGGTGCGCGGGAAGATGGGACGATGAGGCATGCTGTTCGGCACGACGGCGAGGCGAGGGGATAGATGAGCGCGGAGTTCGGCGGCCGGACCGGCCTGCAGGGCAAACTCAGCCAGTGGCTGCGCGCCGGGCGCCGGGCGAAGGAGACCGCCGGGGACGGCGGCCGTGAGGCCCTGCTGCTCGCCGCCGCCGGCGCGGGACTGCCCCTCGCGCCCGCCGCGCACCCGGCCGGCTACCGCTGCTCCTGCGACCGGGTCGGCTGCCCCACCCCCGCCCGGCACCCGGTGTCCTTCGCCTGGCAGACGCAGTCGACCACCGACCGCGCCCAGATCGAGCGCTGGGCCCGCCATCAGCCGCAGGCCAACTTCATCACCGCGACCGGCATGGTGCACGACGTCCTCGACGTGCCCCTCGACGCCGGTCGCGACGCGTTGGAGCGGCTGCTCGCCGCCGGTGTCGAGGTCGGGCCGGTCGCCGAGAGCGACGACGGCCGCCTCCTGTTCTTCACGGCCACCCGCGGTACGCCCGAGGACGAGGACGAGTGGTGGCCGTGCGAACTGGACTGCCACCCCGAGACGGCGGACGAGCACCCAGGGCTGCGCTGGCACTGCCGGGGCTCCTACGTCCTGGTACCGCCGGCGCGGCTGCCCGGCGAGGAGCAGGCGGTGCGGTGGGTGCGCGGGCCGGAGCACGCGCTGCCGGATCCGTTGAGCCTGCTGGAGGTGCTCACGGAGGTCTGTGGGCGCTACGTGGGCGAGGACACCGGCCTGGCCGGCGAGGCGACCTGGCCCCTGCGGCACTGACGCCGGTCGGCGACCGTGCCGTGAGCGCCGCCGGGCCGTGGGCGCGACGGGGGCGTCAGGGGCTGGGCTACGAGCCCTCCGCCGAGGTCAGTCCCTGGATCCTGCCCAGGATCGTCACCTTGCCCGGGCCCTTGGGGTCCAGTGCCACCTCGTTGGAGACGAACTCCATCGTGAGGGATTGCTTGATCTCGCCCTTCGTCAGGGCCTGGACGTCCTTGTTGGGGGCGGGGACGGGCGTGCCGGCGTAGGCGGTCTGCTTCTCGTAGTGGCGGGTGGTGAAGAACACCAGTGCCCCGCCGTCCGTCGTGCGCAGCGCGAGCGGTGCGTAGTCGCCGTTCGTCAGCGGCTCGTCGATGTACTGGGTGACCATGCCGGGCTTCTTGCCGTTCTTCTCGCGCAGGGCACGCCACTGGCTGGTGTGGGCGCCGTCCGCGAAGGTCTCTCCGCCGCTCTTCAAGTACGTCGCGTACGTCCGGCTCAGGTCGCCGGGGTCGGTGGCCAGGTCGGTGGAGTTCACGGGGACGGGCTCGGCCCAGCCGTCGGCGTCCTTCCTGAACTGCGGGACCTTGTCCGGGGCGACGAGCGTCAGGTACGCCACCTGGAAGGGGTCGTCCAGGCTGCTGCGGGTGAAGACCAGCAGCCAGCGGGCGGTGCCGCCCTTGTTGCCGGCCGCGTCGGCGACGAACCAGCGGGGCCAGCCGGCCTTCTTCGGGATCGTGAACTTCGCGTCCGTCAGTTTCAGGGGGGTGTGGCGCGGGTTGCCGTCCGGGTTGTTCGCCTTCCCGGCCTTGAGGCGGGCGGAGTCGATGTCGGCGAGGGCGCCCGTGGTGTGGTCGGCGTCCAGGGTGCCGTCGTAGGCCTTGTCGGCCTCGTTGTACGCGGTCGTGAACTCCTGGAGGGCCTGGGCGGCTTCGGCGCGGGTCGTGGACGGGAGGATCTCCCGTTCGCCGTGCACGACGACGCATCCACTGGCCGTCAGCGACAAAGCGGTCGCCGAGGTTGCTATGAGGGCGCTCCGGGCGGGCCTGCGGAGCGTTCGAGGGTCGCGATCCCTGCTCATCGGGTACCTTCACCTTCCCCTTTCCGGAGGCGAACCCTACCGGGTGCGTCCGGTGGTTGGGCCGGGGCGGGTGCTTCGCCTGTTGCCGGGTGGGGGTGCTGGTGGCTGCGCCTGTCGCCGGTGGTGGGTTGGGGCCGCGCCGGGGGTGTCCGTCCTCGGAACGGCGCGATGGGCTTGCACGCCGACTGAGTGTCCGTCGACGCGCCAACCGCTGCGGGCGGACACCCCCCGACACGGCCCCTTCTCGCCGTACGCGGGCGCGGGCGCGTCGTGGCTCGCCCAGCTGCGGGCAATCGTGCCGCTAAGAGCTTGGGGGAGGCACCCCGCTACGCCGGGCTGCGGACCCACCCGGCCTCGGCTTCAGCGGCAGTGCGCTGTCACACCTTGTCGCGTACCGGCGTCGGCGTCGTCGTGCGGGCCGGCATGAGGAACAGAGCCAGGGTCGGGATCAAGTACAGGAGCCAGACCGTGACTTGGAGCGTCGTGGGGTCGGGCTGGAAGTTGAGGACGCCCTTGAGGAGCGTGCCGTACCAGCTGTCCGGGGGGATCGTGCCGGAGATGTCGAAGGCCTTGTCGGTGAGGCCGGGCAGGAAGTCGGCCTCCTGGAGGTCGTGGAAGCCGTAGGCCAGGACGCCGGCCGCGACGACCACCAGCATGCCGCCGGTCCACGTGAAGAACTTCGCCAGGTTGATGCGCAGCGCGCCCCGATAGAACAGCCAGCCCAGGAGGACCGCCGTGAGGAGGCCCAGGGCGACGCCGAGCAGCGGGCGGGGTGTGCCGTCGCTCGCCGCGTGGACCGACGCCCAGACGAACAGGGCCGTTTCCAGGCCCTCCCGGCCCACCGCGAGGAAGGCCGTGGCGACCAGTGCGCCGGTGCCCATCGCGAGGGCGGCGTCGAGCCGGCCGTGCAGTTCCGACTTGAGGTGGCGGGCCGTGCGGCGCATCCAGAACACCATCCACGTGACCAGGCCGACCGCGAGGATGGAGAGGGACCCTCCCAGGGCCTCCTGGGCCTGGAACGTCAGCTCCTGGGAGCCGAATTCGAGGGCGCAGCCGAAGCCGAACGCGAGGGCGATCGCGACGGCTATGCCGGCCCAGATCGGCTTCAGGGCGTCCCTGCGGTCCGTCTTGACCAGGTAGGCGATGAGGATGCAGACGACGAGGCTGGCCTCCAGGCCCTCGCGCAGACCGATCAGGTAGTTGGAGAACACCGGTTCAGGCCTCCTTGGAGAACAGTGTGCGGCCCCACCAGTCGTCCTTGTCGCGGACGCCCGGCGGGACGGCGAAGAGGGCCGAACCCACGTGCTGGATGTACTCGTTGAGCGCGTCCGCGGCCAGGCTGCGCTGGATGGGGATGAAGCCCTCGCGGACGTCGCGCTGGTAGGCCAGGAAGAACAGGCCCGCGTCCAGGCGGCCGAGGCCGTCCGTGCCGTCGGTGAAGGAGTAGCCGCGGCGCAGGATCGTCGCCCCGTGGTTGGTGTCGGGGTGCGCGAGGCGGACGTGCGCGTCGGGCTTCATCGCCTTCAGGAACGGCTCGTCGCGCTCCTTGGCCTTGCCGACCGGGGCGCCCTCGCCCTTGTCGCGGCCGAAGATGTCCTCCTGCTCCTGCAGCGAGGTGCGGTCCCAGGTCTCGATGTGCATGCGGATGCGGCGTGCCACCAGGTAGCTGCCGCCCGCCATCCAGGCCGGTTCGTCCTTCTCGTCCACCCAGACGAACTTCTTCAGGCGGTCCGTCTCCGTGCCCGCGATGTTGCGGGTGCCGTCCTTGAAGCCCATGAGGTTGCGCGGTGTCTGCGCCTCGGGCGTGGTGGAGGAGGTCTTTCCGAAGCCGAGCTGCGACCACTTGATGACGACCTTGCCGAAGCCGATGCGCGCCAGGTTGCGGACGGCGTGCACCGCGACCTGGGGGTCGTCGGCGCAGGCCTGGATGCACAGGTCGCCGCCGCTGCGGTTCTTGTCCAGGTTGTCGCCCGCGAACTTCGGCAGGTCGACCAGGGCCTCCGGGCGGCGGTCCGTGAGGTCGAACTTCTCGAACAGGGACGGGCCGAAGCCGATGGTGAGGGTCAGGCGGGAGGGCTTCAGGCCCAGCGCCTCACCCGTGTCGTCCGGGGGTGCCTCGGCCAGTCCGCCGAACGCGCCCTCGCCGACGGCGTGTCCGGCCGTCATGCGCCGGGCGGCCGCCGTCCAGTCCTTCAGCAGCTGGACGAAGGCCTCACGGTCGTCGGTCGTCACGTCGAACGCGGCGAAGTGCAGGCGGTCCTGCACGGGGGTGGCGATGCCCGCCTGGTGCGCGCCGTGGAAGGCGATCGCCGAGCCGGCCGGTTCGGTGCCGTCCTCGGTGCGGGCCATCGCCACCGCGCCGCCCGCCGCGGCCGCGCCGAGCGCCAGGCCCGCGCCGCCCCAGCCGAGCAGGGAACGACGGCTGGGAGAGGGGGAGTTGGTGTCCGTCATCGAGGGCCTCCGCTACTTGACCACGGCCGCGGCGAGCTTCGACAACGGCTCCGCCAGGGCGTTGACCGCGTCCGAGAGCTCCTTGCGGTCGGCCTTGCCGACCTTGTCGTAGGAGGTGAAGTCGTACGACGTGCTGTCGGGGCGGTACTGGTCGAGCAGCTTGTCCAGGGCCGCGAACTGCTGGTCGAGTTCGGTGACGAGGGCCGCGTCGTTCTCCTTGGCGACCGGCTTCAGCAGGTCGTAGGACTTCTGCGCGCCCTCGACGTTGGCCTTGAAGTCGACCAGGTCGGTGTGCGAGTAGCGCTCCTCCTCGCCGGTGACCTTGCCGGTGGCGACCTCGTCGAGGAGTTCCTTGGCGCCGTTGGCCATGGAGGTGGGGGTGATCTCGGCCTTGCCGACCCGGGCCTGCCAGTCCTTCAGGTCCTTGATCAGCAGGTCGGCGAGGTCCTTCTCGCGGTCGCCGATCTTCTTGTCCTGCCAGAGGGCCTTCTCCAGGCGGTGCCAGCCGGTCCAGTCGGTGGCCGGGTCCTGGCCGTCCTCCAGGCCGTCCTCGCGGACGTCGACCTTGGGGTCGATGTCGCCGAACGACTCGGCGACCGGCTCGGTGCGCTCCCAGCCGATGCGGGAGGGGGCGTACGCCTTCTTCGCCGCTTCGAGGTCGCCGTCCTTGACCGCCTTGGCGAACGCCTCGGCCTTCGGCAGCGTCTCGTCGGCCTGCGCCTGCGCGTAGGCGCGGTAGGCGGCGACGGCCTTGTCCAGGCGCGGGTCGCGCTGGACGGCCTTGCCGCCGGTGGCCTTGACGGCCTGGCGGATGCCGTCGCCCTTCATGCCGGGCTTGCAGGCGATCTGGTAGTCGCCGGCCTTCACCTCGGCGGTGACCCGCTGCTTGGTGCCGGGGCCTATGTTCTCCCGCTCGGTGACCACGCGGTCGTCGGGGAAGAGGACGTAGACCTCGGTGACCTTAGAGCCCTTGTTCTCGACGGCCAGCTCGACGTGCCCGGCCGGGAACTCCTTCTTCGACACCTGGCATTTGTCGTCGGTCGCCGTCACGTTGATCACGTGGTCGCCGTCCTTGGCGTCGCTCTTCTCGGTGCAGCCGGTGACGGCGGCCAGGGCCGCCGCTGCGGCGATGACGACGGAAGCGGGCCGGGCGGGTCGCATGTGGGCTCCAGGATAGAGGAAGGTGAGGCTCACCTAAGGGCGGCACATAAGGATTACCTAAGTGGCTCAAAATCGCCCCCATGATTGAGTCAAGGGACGGTCAAAGGTGGCGTTTCGATGCCTGGGGGCCCGGCACCTGCCCTGACATGTCCGGCGCACGGGAGCGTGGCCTGGCGCACCGGGCCACGCGGAAACACCCTTTGTGCTCCGCCTGACCACCACGTCACCGGCGTGCGCCCTTGCCCGGGGCGCCCCGCCCACTCGGGCGATGTTTGAATTTCCCTCGTGACTGACTACGACGTGCTCCGCGTCTTCTGCGGGCCGAACGGTGGGTACGGCAACGAGCTCGGTGTCGTGCGCGAGGGTTCCGTGATGCCGGAGCGGGACGAGCGGCAGGCGTTCGCGGCGAAGGTCGGGTTCAGCGAGACCGTGTTCGTCGACGACCCCGAGCGCGGGGTGATCGACATCTACACACCCACCTTGCGGCTGCCCTTCGCCGGGCACCCCTGTGTCGGGACGGCATGGCTGCTCGACGTGCCCGAACTGGTGACGCCCGCCGGGGTGGTCGGGGCCCGGCAGGACGGGGAGTTCTGCTGGATCGAGGCCCGGGCGGAATGGGCGCCGCCGCGGACGCTGCGGCAGTACGGCAGCGCCGCCGAGGTCGACGACCTGGCCGTGCCGCCGCCGGGGGAGTGGGTGTACGCCTGGGCGTGGGAAGACGAGCCGGCCGGGCGGATCAGGGCCCGGGCCTTCCCCGGCCGGGACGACGGCATCGACGAGGACGAGGCCACCGGGGCCGCGGCCCTGCTGCTCACCGACCGGCTGGGCCGGGCCCTCAACATCACCCAGGGCGCGGGCTCCCAGATCCTCACCGCGCCCCAGCCGGGCGGATGGACCGAGGTCGGCGGGCGGGTCCACCTCGAACGCTGAGCCGGACGGAGCGCGTCCGCAGGGGGAGGCGGGGCCTCTTGCCGTGCGTGAGGAGCCCCGCCCGTTCACGCCGTGAGCGGGAACTCCGCACCCAGCGCCTCGAACATCCCTTCGTTCAGCCGGTACGCCCGCTTGCACTCGGCCACGACCCGCTGCCGCTCCAGCTCGTCACCGGGCAGCGCGTCCAGCAGCCCGCAGTAAGTCCGCTTGAAAGCGGCCGGGTTGGGGATCTCCTCGAAGACGTAGAAGCGCACTCCGTCGCCCCTCTTCGGGAAACCCCACGTCTTCTCGGCCGTGTCGCGGATGATCTGCCCGCCGGAGAGGTCGCCCATGTAGCGGGTGTAGTGGTGGGCGACGTAACCGGCCGGCCAGGTGCGGGCGCAGGCGCTGATCCGCTCCGCGTACTCCAGGGTGGCCGGCAGCGCGCTGACCGTCGTCCGCCAGCCGGGGCCGCGCAGATGCTCCAGATCCCGTTCCAGTGCCGCCATGCGGAACAGCTCCGGACGGACGAACGGGCCGGCCACCGGGTCCGCGGACAGGCGCCGGGCGCCGGACTCCAGCGCCCCGTACACGAACCACAGTTGCTCGGTGTAGCGCGCGAACGCGTCGACCCCCAGCTTCCGCCCTAGCAGGTCACCGATGAAGGTCGAGCCCCTGACCTCCTCGTGCTGCTGGCGGGAAGCCGTCCGAAGGAGCGTCGAGAAGGATTCCATGCGCACACTTTTCCCGACGGGGTGTCGGCAAAAACCCCCGCCCGTACGCCCGTGCAAAACGGCCCGCCCTCTGCGGGAGAGCGGGCCGTGCGGGAGTGTGCGGGTCCGGGGCTACGGCAGCGTGAGGATCTCCGCGCCCGAGTCCGTCACCACCAGCGTGTGCTCGAACTGGGCCGTTCGCTTCCGGTCCTTCGTCACGACCGTCCAGCCGTCGTCCCACATGTCGTACTCGTGCGTGCCGAGCGTCAGCATCGGCTCGATCGTGAACGTCATGCCGGGCTGGATGACGGTCGTCGCGTGCGGGCTGTCGTAGTGCGGGATGATCAGGCCCGAGTGGAACGACGAGTTGATGCCGTGCCCGGTGAAGTCCCGGACCACCCCGTAGCCGAAGCGCTTGGCGTACGACTCGATGACCCGGCCGATGATGTTGATCTGCCGGCCCGGCTTGACCGCCTTGATCGCCCGCTCCAGGGACTCCCGGGTCCGCTCGACCAGGAGCCGCGACTCCTCGTCGACGTCGCCCACCAGGTAGGTGGCGTTGTTGTCGCCGTGCACACCGCCGATGTACGCCGTCACATCGAGGTTGACGATGTCGCCGTCGCGCAAAACCGTCGAGTCCGGGATGCCGTGGCAGATGACCTCGTTGACGCTCGTGCACAGCGACTTGGGGAAGCCGCGGTAGCCCAGCGTCGAGGGGTAGGCGCCGTGGTCGCACATGTACTCGTGCGCCGCCTTGTCCAACTCGTCCGTGGTCACCCCGGGGGCGATCAGTTTCGCGGCCTCCGCCATCGCCCGGGCCGCGATCCGGCCGGCCACGCGCATCGCCTCGATCGTCTCGGGCGTCTGCACCTCCGGTCCGGTGTACGGCGTCGGCGCGGGTTTGCCGACGTACTCGGGGCGACGGATGTTTCCGGGCACGGAACGGATGGGGGACAGCTCCCCCGGGACGAGCAGCGACTGGCCAGACATGCCAGCGAGTCTAACCAGCGGCCATGGGGGAACATGACGATGGCGAGAGGAGCTGGTCATGGCCCTGTTCAAGAAGCGCACGGTCGGCAAGCCGGGTGAGTGGTACTACTGCCTGGAGCACAAGAAGGTCGAGGAGGGGCCGGAGTGCCCCAACAAGGACCGGTTCGGGCCGTACGTCTCCCGCACGGAGGCCGAACACGCGATGGCGACCGCCCGCGAGCGCAACCTCCAGTGGGAGAACGACCCCAAGTGGCACGACGCACCGGCGGGCAGCCGGGACGACGAGAGTTGATCCGATCGAACGCCCGGGGCCGCGGCCCCGGGCGTTCGTGATGTCAGGGGCACCCGCGAGGCCGGCGGCCGGGCGCCTCGAGGTCACCAGCGGGCCGGTGGCGGTGCCGTCAGGTGCTCCGCCAGTCGCGCCACCCGGTCCCGCAGCCGGCGCCGCCCCCGCGGGGTGGGCAGGGCGTTCTCCCCGGCCGCCGCGCTGACCAGGTGCTGCACCGTGTCGAGGTCCAGCTCCGAGCCGTCGGGGACGGCCAGGGTCTCGTGCGCCAGGGACGGGAGCTCGCCCGGGCCGGGGCCCAGGGCCAGGATCGTCGCCCCGGCGCGACGGGCGTCGGACACCCGTTCCAGGAGCGGTGCGGCGGGCCCCTCGGGGGCGACCACCAGCAGCGTCTCGCCCCGCCGGGCCGCCTCCAGCCGGCCCAGACCGACCGCCAGATGCGTCGGATCGCAGGGGCGTGCGTCGTGCCGCACCAGTGTCGGGGTCAGCTCCGGCGTGCCCGACCAAGCGGCCTCGTCCACCAGGTGCGCGGCCAGATGCCACGGCTCGTACTCCCGCGTTCCGACGAGCAGCAGCCCGCCCCCGTGCGACACCACCGAGCCGCGCAGCGCCCCGGCGAACCGCCGCGTGGCCCCGAGCCACTCCGTCCCGGCGAGCACTTCCCGCAGCAACGCGACCCGTACCGCATCCATGGAGCCGCATCCTGCCCCGAGCGGTCACCCGGGATGTCGAGTTCGTTCCGCATTCGCCCGGGCTGGGTAGGCCGACCGGTCACCTGTACCACCGTCGAACGACCGGACCAGGTCGCCGATGACCGAGTCGACCTGAGCCGCCCGGCACGACGGCGCGGTCGTAGAGTCGGGGCCATGACCTCTACCGACAGTGCTGCCACCGACAACGCCCAGAAGGCGCCCGCCAAGGACCCCTGGGACCTGCCCGACGTCTCCGGACTCGTGGTGGGGGTGCTCGGCGGGACCGGACCGCAGGGCAAGGGCCTGGCCTACCGGCTCGCCAAGGCCGGCCAGAAGGTGATCATCGGCTCACGGGCGGCCGACCGTGCCCGGGCCGCCGCCGACGAACTCGGCCACGGCGTGGAGGGCGCCGACAACGCCGAGACCGCGCGCCGCAGCGACATCGTGATCGTCGCCGTGCCGTGGGACGGCCACGGCAAGACCCTCGAGTCCCTGCGTGAGGAACTGGCGGGCAAGCTCGTCGTCGACTGCGTCAACCCGCTCGGCTTCGACAAGAAGGGCGCCTACGCCCTCAAGCCGGAGGAGGGCAGCGCCGCCGAGCAGGCCGCCGCCCTGCTGCCGGACTCCCGGGTCACGGCCGCCTTCCACCACCTGTCGGCCGTGCTGCTCCAGGACCCGGAGATCGACGAGATCGACACCGATGTGATGGTGCTCGGCGAGGTGCGGGCGGACGTGGAGATCGTCCAGGCCCTCGCCGGCCGCATCGCCGGGATGCGCGGTGTCTTCGCCGGGCGGCTGCGCAACGCCCACCAGGTGGAGTCGCTGGTGGCCAACCTGATCTCCGTCAACCGCCGCTACAAGGCGCACGCGGGGCTCCGCGTCACCGACGTGTGAGCCGGTGATGAGCATGGGGGACACTGGACGGCATCAGCAGTGCCGCAGTGTCCCCCGACAGGAGTCGACCCCATGCCCCGCCTCGCCCTCTATGCCCTGATCGTCTGCGTCCTCTCCGTGACCGCGGCCGTCGTCTCCTTCGTGGAGGGCAGCTGGCTGGGAATCGTCTGGGTGCTGCTCGCCGGGCTGTCGTCGAACATGGCCTGGTACTACCTGAAGCGCGCCAGGGCGCAGAAGTCGGTCACGCACTGACCGCCTTCGTCACGGGGCCGCCTGGCAGAATTCGTTGGATCCCTGCCAGAAGCGGTACAGCTCCTGGCCGCAGTACGTCTCGAAGTCACTGATGCCGAGGGACTTCAGGATCGTGTCGATCACGTCGAAGAAGACGCCGTTCACCGCGGGCAGCCACAGCAGCGCGAACACGAACAGCAGGCCGAACGGCGCGAACGGCTCCACCTGGCGGCGGATGTTGTACGACAGCCAGGGCTCGATCACGCCGTAGCCGTCCAGTCCTGGCACCGGCAGGAAGTTCAGCAGCGCGGCCGTCACCTGGAGCAGCGCGAGGAAGGCCAGCGCGAACCGGAAGTCGTTCGGCACGCCGTCCAGCGCGTCCAGCCAGAACGGGGCGGTGCAGACGACCGCGAACAGCACGTTCGTCAGCGGGCCCGCCGCCGAGATGAGGCTGTGCTTCCAGCGCCCCTGGATCCGTCCCCGCTCGATGAACACGGCACCGCCGGGCAACCCGATCCCGCCCATGATCACGAAGATCACCGGCAGCACGATGCTGAGCAGCGCGTGCGTGTACTTCAGCGGATTCAGGGTCAGATAGCCCTTCGAGCCGACCGAGATGTCGCCGCTGTGCAGGGCGGTGCGCGCGTGCGCGTACTCGTGCAGGCACAGGGAGACGATCCACGCCGCCGTCACGAACAGGAACACGGCGACGCCGGGCTGCTCGGCGAACCCGGTCCAGGTCGCCCATCCCGTGACCGCCGTCACGGCGAGGATCCCGACGAACACGGGACTGATCCGCCGCTCGCTGTGGCGGGTGGTGGCGGTGGTCATGGGGCTCCCTGCACTCATCGATACGGGATGGGACGGCCCGACGGTACCGGGCGCAGATGAAAAACGTCTCGCGCGGGGCGGTCGGTTCCGGGGAGGGTGGGGGAATGGGGCTGTGGCACGTGTACTACGAGGACTGGCAGATGGAGTGCTGCGGCACGCCCTTCTCGGTGGGCGACGAGGTGAGCTGGCCGCTGCTGCTGGTGGACCCGGACACCGTGCTGGGCGGCGGCTGGCACGATCAGCTCACCGAGGTGGCCGGGCGCGTGGAGCACGTGAGCGGGGTGCGGATGGTGCGGGAGGAGCCGGGCCTGCCGGTGGCCCTGGGGGCGGATCCCGACGCCGACGAGGACCTGCGCCCGGAACCGGGAAGCCGGACCCGGGCGGCCGGGCTGCTGTCCGTCGAGCGGCACGGCGCGAAGTGGCCCGAGGCCGGAGGGCTGGTGCGGGCCGTGCAGGTGCTGACCCAGACCTGGGCCGAGACCGCGCCCGGATCGCGCTCCTACGAGCCGGTGGCGGGCAAGCGCGGGCTGCGGCGGGTGGACCGGTGCCCGAAGTGGTTCAAGGAGACCGAGGCGGAGCGGGCCGCCGACGGGCGGGGACGCCGCTCGCGCGAATCGGGGCTGGTGGTGACCCTGGAGGTGCCGGGCACGGATTCCCGTCTCTCCCACGCTGTCCGAGAGGCCCGGGGCATTCCCCGGCACGCGGAACCGGGTGCGGAGACCCGCGACATCCCGGCGCCCGACCTGACGGCTCTGCTGGAGAGCCTGAGCAGGCCGGGGAGACGAAGCCGCCCGGGCACCGCGCGCCATGAGGCCTGAGGCTCCCCGGGCGGATCTGTCGCCCTGGCCGGTGGTGGTGCCTGGTGCTGCCGGGAGTGGCGCTTCCGTACCCGCTCGCATGCGTCCTGTGGGGCCTGAGGCTCCGCGGCCGGGCCCGTCGCCCCGGCCGGTGGTGGTGCCCGGTACTGCCGGGCGTGGCGCTTCCGTACCGGCTTGCGGGCATCCGGTGGGGCCTGAGGCTCCCCGGCCGGGCCCGCTGCCCCGGCCGGTGGTGCCCGGTGCCGCCGGGCGTGACGCCCCCGCCCCGGCCCTCGAACGCCCCGCCCCGGCCGCCGAACGCCCCGCCGTGCCGTCGATCGCCGTGACCCGCCCCCGTACCACCGGAGACAATGAGCCCGTGCATATCCGCATCCTCGGCACCACGCAGGCGCTCCGCGACGACGGTACGGCCCTTCCGGTCGGCGGGGCGCGGTTGCGCGCGCTGCTGACCGTGCTCGCACTGCGGGCCGGCCGGACCGTGCCCGCCGGGCTGCTCGTCGACGAGGTGTGGGGCGGGCAGCCGCCCGCCGACGCGCCGGGGGCGCTGCAGGCGCTGGTCGGACGGCTGCGCAGGACGCTCGGCGCGGGCGCGATCGCCTCCGTCGAGGGCGGATACCGGCTCAACGCCGCGCCCGACGACGTCGACCTGCACCGGTTCGAGCGGCTGGCCGGCGAGGGACTGCGGGCGCTGTCCGACGGCGACCCCGCCAAGGCGGCCGTGGTCCTCGACGACGCCCTCGCCCTGTGGCGCGGCCCGGCCCTCGCCGACCTGCCCGACCGCACCGCCGAGGCGGCCCGCCGGGACACCCGCCGCCTGGACGCGCTGCGCGCCCGCCACACCGCCGCCCTCGCCCTCGGCCAGGCCGAGCAGTCGCTGCCGGAGCTGACCGCCCTGTGCGACGGCCGTCCCCTGGACGAGCCCCTCCAGGCCCTGCGGCTGCGCGCCCTGCGGGACGCCGGCCGTGCGGCGGAGGCGCTGGACGCCTACGAGGACGTACGGCGCCTCCTCGCCGACCGTCTCGGCGCCGACCCGGGACCGGAACTGCGTTCCCTGCACGCGGAGTTGCTCCGTCTCGGTGACGGCCCCGCCGCTCCGCCCGCAGCCGAGGGGCCGGGCAGGCCCGCCGGGAATCTCCGGGCCCGTCTCACCTCCTTCATCGGCCGGGAAGTCGACATCGAGACCATCCGCGGGGATCTCGCGGCGGCCCGGCTGGTCACCCTGCTCGGACCGGGTGGCGCCGGGAAGACCCGCCTGTCCCAGGAGGCCGCCGAGACCGTACGCGAGGCCTTGCCCGGCGGCGTGTGGCTGGCCGAACTCGCCCCGGTCGACGACCCCGACGCCGTCCCCGAGGCCGTGCTCACCGCCCTCGGCGCCCGCGAGACCGTGCTGTACGGCGCGAGCGCCGAGGGCATCCGCGCCGCCGTCGGCGACCGGCTCGACGACCCCGTCGAGCGGCTCGCCGAGCACTGCTCCAGGCCCCGCATGCTGCTGATCCTCGACAACTGCGAGCATGTCGCCGACGCCGCCGCCCGCCTCACCGAGGAGCTGCTGGCCCGCTGCCCCGACCTCACCGTCCTGGCCACCAGCCGTGAACCGCTCGGTGTGCCGGGGGAGTTGCTGCGCCCGGTGGAGCCGCTGCCCGAGCCGGTCGCGCTGCGGCTGCTCGCCGACCGAGGCGCGGCGGCCCGGCCCGGCTTCCGGATCGAGGACGACCCCGGGGCGTGCGCCGAGATCTGTCGGCGCCTCGACGGCCTGCCCCTGGCCATCGAACTCGCCGCCGCCCGCCTGCGGATGCTCACCCCCCGCCAGATCGCCGACCGGCTGGACGACCGCTTCCGTCTCCTCACCTCCGGCAGCCGCACCGTCCTGCCCCGCCAGCAGACCCTCCGAGCCGTCGTCGACTGGTCCTGGGACCTGCTCGACGAGGACGAACGGGACGTCCTGCGGCGGCTGTCGGTGTTCGCCGGCGGCTGCGACCTGCCCGCCGCCGAGGCCGTGTGCGGACCGGCCGCCCTGGAGGCGCTCGGCTCCCTCGTCGACCGCTCCCTCGTCGTGGCCGCACCGCCCGGCGACCTCGCCGACGGGGAGATGCGCTACCGGCTCCTGGAGACCGTCGCCGAGTACGCCGCCGAACGACTGGACGAGTCGGGGCAGCGCGCCGACGCCGAGCGCGCCCACCTGACGTACTTCCGCGAACTCGCCCGCACCACCGACCCGTTGCTGCGCGGCCCCGGCCAGCTCGCCGCCATCCACCGGCTGGAGCGGGAGTACGAGAACCTGCGCATCGCCCTGCGCCACGCCGTGGTCCTGCGGGACGAGCAGGAGGCGCTGTGCCTGGCGCTGTCCCTCGTCTGGTACTGGCAGATGCGCGACCTGCGCATCGAGGCCCGCAACTGGTGCCGTGAGGTCATGGCGCTCGGGCCCGACCCCTTCACCGAGCCCGTACGCCCCGCCACCGCGGTGTGGGAGCGCTGCACCGACGCCCCGCCCCCGATGACCGGCGAGGTCCTGTGGGAGGCCCGGCGCGGCATGCACCTCGCCCACCTCGCCTGCATGGACACCGAGCTGGACGCCTGGCAGAACCCGGAGTCCCAGCGGAAGCTGCGCGCCATCGCCGGGACCTATGAACCCGGTCTGCCGCAGAACTGCCGACTCCCCGGCCTGCTCTGGTTCTTCGCCGTGATGCTGACCGGCGACATGGACCGGCTCCGCGTCATCATCGACGCGTCCATCCGCACCTGCCGGCAGACCCCGGGCTTCGACTGGGAGCTCGCCTCCGGCCTGCAGATGCGGGCCAACTTCTCCGCCAACCGCACCGACTGGGATGGCGACGCCGCCCACGACGCCGACGAGTCGCTGGAGATCTACCGGCGCCTCGGTGACGCCTGGGGCACCGCCGAGGCCCTCTCCGCCCGCGCCGAGGCCCACGAACGCAAGGGCCACTACGCCCTGGCCGCCGCCGACTACGAGGCCGCCATCGCCCACGCCGAACACCTCGGCGCCCGCGCCCAGGCGGCGGTGCTCAGCGCCCGGCTGGGCAGCGCCCTGCTGGAGGCGGGCGAGGGCGAGCGCGGTGAGCGGCTGCTGCGCGAGGTGATCGCCCAGCGCGAGGACACGCACAGCGAGGCCATGCCCGCCGCCCGTCTGTTCCTCGCGGGCTGGCTCGGTATGACGGGCCGCACCGCGGAGGCACGCGAGCAGCTCACGCGGCTGCGCCGGGATTTCCGGATCGCCCACTTCATCGTCTTCGACGCGTTCATCCTCGGCGCGGAGGCCTGGCTGGACGCCGCCGAGGAACGCTACGACGAGTGCCTTGACCGGGTCCGCCAGGCACTGGAGCGTGCCGCAGACCCGCTGTCGGCGGCCATCGCACCCTATATGCGCGCCGTGTACCTGACCGTCGGGGCCGGAGCCCTGGCCGCCTACGAGGGCGGGCGCCACGCCGCGGACGCGGCCCGCTGCCTCGGCGCCGCAGACGCCCTGCTGCCACCCGGCCACGTCGCCCCGCGGCAGGAGCGCGAGGTCCGCGAGCGTGCGGAACGAAGGGCGCGTGCGGTCCTCGGCGACCCGGCGTACGAGACCGCGTACGCGCAGGGCGGCGGCCTCTCCCCCGAGGAGGCCGCCGCCCTGCTGTGACGCGCACCCGGCGCGTCCGGTCAGCTCTTGGTGCGGAACTTGTGGATGGCGACGGGCGCCATCACGGCCGTGATCGCCACCGACCAGCCGAGTGTCACCCACAGGTCGTGGGCGACCGGCCCGCCCACCATCAGTCCGCGCGCGGCGTCCGCGAGCGTGGACAGCGGGTTGTAGTCGGTGAAGGCCTGCAGCCAGCCCGGCATCGACGTCGTCGGCGCGAAGATCGACGAGCCGAACTGCAGCGGGAACAGCACCAGGAAGCCCATCGCCTGGACGGACTGCGCGTTCTTCAGCATCACGCCCAGGGTGAGGAACACCCACATGATCGACGAGGCGAACGCGGTGGACAGGGCCACGGCCGCGAACAGCCCGGCCCAGTTGCTGATCTCGAACCCGACCGCCACGGAGACGATCATCAGCACGGCGGTCGCGAACAGCATCCGCAGCAGCTCCACGGAGATCTTCGCGAAGAGGACCGAGCCGCGCCCGATGGGCAGGGACCGGAAGCGGTCCATGACACCGGAGTTGAAGTCCTGGCTGAAGCCGGTGCCGACGCCCTGGGACAGCGTCATGCTCATCATCGCGATCATGCCGGGGATCACGTACTGCACGTACCGGTCCTGTCCGCCGCCCAGCGCCTGCCCGATCGAGCCGCCGAACACGAACACGAACAGCAGGGTGAAGATGACCGGCATCAGCAGTGCGTCGGCCATCGACTCCGGGTCCTTGCGGATCCACAGCAGGTTGCGGCGGATCAGGGCCCCGGTGTGGCGCAGATGGCCGCGCAGCGGGATACGGGCGTCCGCGGCGGCGTCGCTGACGGTGACGGCGCTCATACGGCGGCCTCCTGAAGGTCTTCGGCGGGCATGGCGTCCTGCGGGGCACTGGCACGGTGGCCGGTGAGGGAGAGGAACACCTCGTCCAGGCTGGGCAGTTCGGTGGTGATGGAGGAGAGCGTGATGCCGCGCGCGGTGACCGCGCCGACCACGGCCGTCAGTTGTTCGTCGCTGAGGATCGGCACGAGGACGTCACCCCGGTCGGTGTCGACGGTCGTGGTGGCCAGTCCGGTGATCCCCAGCTCGTCCAGCGCGCGGGCGAGGGGCCGCAGCTGGGTGGGATCGGCCGGGCGGATCCGCAGCGCCCGGCCGCCGACCTTCGCCTTCAGCGCCTCGATCGCGCCCCCCGCGATGACCTGGCCGCGGTCGACGACCGTCAGCTCGGTGGCGAGCTGTTCGGCCTCCTCCATGTACTGGGTGGTGAGCAGCACGGTGACACCGTCGCCGACCATGCGCTTGACCTCGTCCCACACCTCGTTGCGGGTGCGCGGGTCGAGCCCGGTGGTCGGCTCGTCGAGGAAGAGCACGGCCGGCCGGCCGATCATCGACGCGGCCAGGTCCAGCCGGCGCCGCATGCCCCCGGAGTACGTCGCCGCCGGCCGCTTGGCCGCCTCGGTCAGCGAGAAGCGCTCCAGCAGCCCGTCGGCACGGGCCCGGGCCTCCTTGCGGGGCAGATCGAGCAGCCGCCCGATCATGTACAGGTTCTCCCAGCCCGAGAGCTTCTCGTCCACGGACGCGTACTGGCCCGTGAGCCCTATCACGCGCCGTAGCTGCCGTGGCTGCCGTACGACGTCGTACCCGGCGACCGTGGCCTGTCCGGAGTCGGGCGCCAGCAGGGTGGACAGGATCCGCACGAGGGTCGTCTTGCCGGCCCCGTTCGGTCCGAGCACCCCCATCACGGTGCCCTCCCGCACCTCCAGGTCGACCCCGTCCAGAGCCTTGGTCTCCCCGTAGTGCTTCACCAGCCCCCGCACGGTGACAGCGGCGCCGCTGGTCTGTGTGTCGATTCGCGTCATGAGACAGACGTTCTCAGGGCTCACCGACAAATCACCGACAGGCCGCCGACAGCTTGCCGATGCCCTGTCGGCCGACTTTCTCCGTCCGACCGTTTCGGGTGGTGGGTGGGCACAGGCGGGGTCCGGGGCGGAGCCCCGGGGACGGTCACCACGGACGCGGGACGGCCCGCCGACGGGGGACGATCGGCGGGCCGTCCGTGGTGCGGCAGTGGCTCTCTAGTGAACCGAGTTCTCCTCCTGCGGGAACGTCCCACCGACGACCTCGTCGGCGAACGCCTTCACCGCGTCGCCCATGACCTCACGCAGGTTGGCGTACTGCTTCACGAACTTCGGGACCCGCCCGCCGGTCAGACCCAGCATGTCGGTCCACACCAGCACCTGCGCGTCGGTCTCGGGGCCCGCCCCGATGCCGACGGTCGGGATGTGCAGCACCCGCGTCACCTCGGCGGCAAGCTCCGCGGGAACCAGCTCCAGCACCACGGCGAACGCACCCGCGTCCTGCACGGCCTTCGCGTCCCGCAGCAGCTGCTGGGCCGCCTCCTCGCCCCGCCCCTGCACGCGGTAGCCCATCGCGTTGACCGACTGCGGGGTCAGGCCGATGTGGGCCATGACCGGGATGCCGGACTCGACGAGCAGCCGGATCTGCTCGTGCGACCGCTCGCCCCCCTCCAGCTTCACGGCCTGCACGCCCGCCTCCTTCACCAGCCGGGTCGCCGAGCGCAGCGCCTGCACCGGACCCTCCTGGTAGGAGCCGAAGGGCAGGTCGCCGACGATCAGCGCACGGGAGGTGCCCCGTACGACCGCCGCCGACAGCATCGTCATCTCGTCGAGGGTGACGGGCACGGTCGTCTCGTACCCGAGGTGGCAGTTGCCCGCCGAGTCGCCGACGAGCATCACCGGGACCCCGGCCTCGTCGAACACGGACGCGGTCATCGCGTCGTACGCGGTGAGCATCGGCCACTTCTCGCCGCGCTCCTTGGCGGCGGCGATGTCGCGCACGGTGATACGACGGGTGCCCTTGCCCCCGTACAGCGCCCTGCCGCCGTCGGAGGGCTTCTTCTGAGCAGTCTGGGCAGCCGGAAGCTGCGTCATTGCACGGCTCCTAACACGTCATCTCGAGGCGCCCTGACGGCGTCCCCGGACCACGTCCATGGTGGCACCTCGTGCCATCGAGGGCTAGGGGAGCCCCTGTGAGTTCCGCCCCCGGAGCCCGGACGGGGGAAGCCGCGTAAGATCCTGGTAAGAAGATTCCGATACGAGACGGTCTCGTATCGAAATGGTTCTAGGCTCGCCTCCATGACTACACCTGCCGATCCGGCCGCCCCCACCGGCCCGCGCGTACCGGAAGCGGTGCACCGGCGCCGCTGGGCGATCCTCGGCGTGCTGATGCTGAGCCTGCTGATCGTCGTGCTGGACAACTCGATCCTGAACGTCGCCATCAAGACGATCTCCACCCCGGCCCCGACCGGCCTGGGCGCCACGCAGAGCGAGCTGGAGTGGGCGATCAACGCCTACACCCTCGTCTTCGCGGGCCTGCTGTTCACCGCCGGGCTGCTCGGCGACCGGCTGGGCCGCAAGAAGGTGCTCCTCGGCGGCCTCGCCGTGTTCGGCCTCGGCTCCGCGTTCGCCGCCTTCTCCGGCTCGCCGGGCGAGCTGATCACCTTCCGTGCGGTCATGGGCCTGGGCGCGGCGTTCGTCATGCCCGCCACCCTCGCCGTCCTCATGAACGTCTTCGAGCGCGAGGAGCAGCCGAAGGCCATCGGCATCTGGGCGGGCGGCGTCGGACTCGCCATCGCCATCGGCCCGATCACCGGCGGCGTGCTGCTCGACCACTTCTGGTGGGGCTCGGTCTTCCTCATCAACGTGCCGATCGTGCTGCTCGCGCTCGTGCTGATGCTCTGGCTGGTGCCCGACTCCCGCGACCCGAACCCGGGCCGGGTCGATCCCGTCGGCGTGGTGCTGTCCGTCGTCGGCCTGGTCCTGCTCGTCTACGGCATCATCAAGGGCGGCCAGCTCGCCGACTTCACCGACGCCACCGTGCTGTCCACCATCGGCGCCGGTCTCGCCGTGCTCGTCGCGTTCGTCGTGTTCGAGAAGCGCAGCGACCATCCGTCGATAGACGTCACGTACTTCAGGAACAAGGTCTTCTCGGCCGCCATCGCCGCCATCGCGCTGGTCTTCTTCGCCCTGATGGGCGTGACCTTCTTCGCCGTCTTCTACACCCAGAGCGTGCGCGGCTACTCGCCCCTGCAGACCGGTCTGCTCATGCTGCCGCTGGCCGCCGCCCAGATGATCTTCGCGCCGCGCGCCCGGCTGGTGGTCGACCGCATCGGCAACAAGGCCACGACCACGGCCGGCCTGCTCGTCATCGCCGCCACGCTGGCCGCCTTCGCCGCCCTGGACGCCGGCACTCCCATCTGGATCCTGGAAGTGATCTTCTTCCTGATGGGCACCGGCATGGCGCACATCATGACGCCGGTCAGCGTCGTCATCATGCAGGCCCTGCCCCGCGAGAAGGCCGGCTCCGCCTCCGCGCTGAGCAACACCTTCCGGCAGCTCGGCGGCGCCCTCGGCATCGCCGTCCTCGGCTCGGTGCTGTCCACGGCGTACCGCACGGGCATCGAGGACAAGCTCGGCGCCCTCCCCCCGGCGCTGCGGCACACCGCGGGGGAGTCCATCGAGGCCACGCTCGGCATCGCGGACAAGCTCGGCCCGCGGGGCGAGTCCCTGGTCACCCCGGCCCACGACGCGTTCCTGCACGCGATGCACATCACCGCCCTGTGGGGCGCGGGCGTCGCCGTGCTCGGCGCGGTCGTCGTGGCGCTGTTCCTGCCGGGCAAGCCGCCGGCGGCCCAGGGGACCCAGGACGAGCAGGAGTTGTCGCACACCAGGTCGTAGGCGCGGGGGAGAATTCACCTCCCGCACGGAACGGCCGCCGGGTCAGGAAAGGAAGCAGCGACGTGAGCCTCGCCGAACGGCATCCTCCGCACGACGGTCCCGCGAGGGGACGTCCCAGAAGCGAGGCCGTCGAACGCGCCATCATCGAGGGCGTGATGAAGCTCCTGGAGGAGGGTGTGCCCCTCGCGGAGCTGTCCATCGAGCGCATCGCCCGCACCGCGGGCGTCGGCAAGGCCACCATCTACCGCCGCTGGAGCGGCAAGGAGGAACTCTTCGTCGACGTCGTGCGCGCCGCCGAGCTCCCGGACCCGCCGCTCCCCGGCACGTCCATGCGCGACGACCTCGTGGTCCTGCTGGAGCAGGTGCGCCGGCGCGGCCTGGCCAACCGCTCCTCGGCGATCATGCACAGCGTCCAGGCCCAGATGAAGAGCAGCCCGAAACTGTGGGCCGCCTACCACGCCACCGTCGTCGCCCCGCGCCGCCGGCTCGGCCTGGAGGTCCTCGGCCGGGGACAGAAGAACGGCGAACTGCGCACGGACCTCGACCTGGAGCTGCTGAACGACCTGTTCGTCGGGCCGATGCTGTTGCGCGCCGTGCTGCACACCGACGCCGACCTCCCCGACGACCTCGCCGAGCAGGTCGTCGACACGCTGCTCGAGGGGCTGCGGCCCGGCGGCTCACCCTCTGTCAGTTCCGCCTCCCAGGGCCCCTAGTGTGCGCGTTTCGTCACAGAGGGCGCTTTCGGCGGGTCTGATCGGAACTCGTCGCGGGAAGTCGGACGTCATCGCCCCCGTACGGCCGTCGAGGGACGGCGGGAACGGAACGGATCATCCCCTAGGGTCGTAAGGACACGGGGGCGATGGTGTGCACGGCAGGCAGTGAGGCGACGGTATGGCGCAGCAGGCGTACATGACGGAGACGGACAACGGCGGCTCGGGGCCCGAGCACCGGGAAACCCGGCTTCGGCGCCTGTTCGACCGGCTGGCGGGCTCCTGGCGGGGCGACCCGCGGATCTGGCGGCGCGGACTGTTCGTCGCCGCGGCCGCGGTGCTGCTGGCCCTGGTCATGGTGCTGCACTCGCGCATCCCGAACATGATCGGCAACCTGGGCAGCCTCACCGAGACGTTCCTGCCCTGGCTGGGTCTCCTCGTCCCGGTGCTGCTCGTCCTCGCTCTGGTGCGCAGGTCCGCGACCGCGCTGATCGCGGTGCTGCTGCCGTCCGTGGTCTGGCTGAACCTCTTCGGCGGCCAGCTCAGCGACAAGACCGCCACCGGCGGCGACCTCACGGTGGTCACGCACAACGTCAACGCCGAGAACCCGGACCCGGCCGGCACCGCCCGTGACGTGGCCGCCTCCGGCGCGGACGTGCTGGCCCTGGAGGAGCTGACGCCGGCCGCGGTCCCCACGTACGAGAAGGCGCTGGCGCCGACGTACCGCTACCACTCGGTGCAGGGCACGGTCGGCGTGTGGAGCAAGTACCCGCTGACCGGCGTCCGGGACGTCGACCTCGACATGGGCTGGACCCGTGCGATGCGTGCCACCGTGACCGCCCCGGCCGGACAGGTCGCCGTCTACGTCGCCCATCTGCCGTCGGTGCGCGTGAAGATGGAGGCCGGCTTCACGGCCCGGCAGCGCGACCGGAGCGCCGACTACCTCGGCGAGGCCATCGCCCACGAACCGCTGAAGAACGTGGTCCTGCTCGGCGACCTGAACGGCACGATGAACGACCGCGCGCTCAACGCCGTCACCTCGCAGATGCGTTCCACGCAGGGTGCGGCCGGCAACGGCTTCGGCTTCAGCTGGCCCGCGTCGTTCCCCATGGCGCGCATCGACCAGATCATGGTCCGCGGTCTGAAGCCGGAGAGCTCGTGGACCCTTCCGCGGACGGGCAGCGACCATCTCCCGGTCGCGGCGCGTGTGAGTGTCACCACAAGCGGTTCGTGAAAGCCGCTGGTCAGAGCAGTGCCGTCAGAAATCCGCAGCTGAGGCGTCAACGCGCGGAATAGTGCGCCTGAGAGACTTTGTTCCGTACTTGAACATACGCGTACGGATCTCCAAGCAAGTCTCGAAAGGCTCACTCATGCCCCTGGCCCTGCTCGCCCTTGCCGTGGGCGCCTTCGGCATCGGTACGACCGAGTTCGTGATGATGGGGCTGCTGCCCGATGTCGCGGACGACCTGAACATCTCGATACCCAGCGCCGGCCATCTGGTGTCGGCGTACGCGCTGGGCGTCGTCATCGGCGCCCCGCTGCTGGCCGCGGTCACCGCCAAGATGTCCCGGCGCACGGTGCTGACCGGCCTGATGGGACTGTTCGTGGTGGGCAACGCCCTGTCCGCCCTCGCTCCCGACAACGGCTGGCTGCTGGCCGCCCGCTTCCTGAGCGGCCTGCCGCACGGCGCCTTCTTCGGCGTGGGCGCCGTCGTCGCGACGAACATGGTCGCCCCGGAACGCAAGGCGCGCTCGGTCTCGCTGATGTTCCTCGGCCTGACGATCGCGAACGTCGCGGGCGTGCCGGTCGCGACCTTGATGGGTCAGCACCTCGGCTGGAGGGCGACCTTCCTCGGCGTCAGCGCCATCGGCCTGGCGGCCATCGCCGCGCTCGCCCTCCTCATCCCGCAGGACCACGAGCACGTCAGCGCCCAGGGCCTGCGCGGCGAACTCGCCGCCCTGAGCTCCCTGCCGGTCTGGCTGTCGCTCGGCACGACCGTCGCGGGCTTCGGTGCCCTCTTCTCGGCCTACAGCTACATCACGCCGATGCTCACGGACGCCGCCGGCTACGCCGACGCCAGCGTCACCCTGCTGCTGGCGCTGTTCGGCGTCGGCGCGACCGCCGGCAACCTGCTGGGCGGCCGCCTGGCCGACCACTCCCTGCGCGGCACGCTGTTCGGCTGCCTCGCCTCGCTGGTGGTGGTCCTGTCGCTGTTCCCGCTGCTGATGCGCACGGAGGTCACGGCCGCCGTCGCCGTGATCCTGCTCGGCCTGACGGCCTTCGCCACCGGCTCCCCGCTCCAGCTCATGGTCATGGAGAAGGCATCCTCGGCCCCGTCCCTGGCCTCCTCGGCCAACCAGGCCGCCTTCAACCTGGCCAACGCCGGCGGCGCCTGGATCGGCGGCCTCACCCTGGCCGCGGGCTTCGGCGTCACCTCCCCGGCCCTGGCCGGTGTGGCCCTGGCCGTTCTCGGACTGGCCGTGGCGTCGCTGGCCTACGCGGTGGACCGCCGCCGGGCCCCGGCAACCGGGCGCGAGCGGATCGTGGCGAGCCACGTCCCGCAGGAGGCGGAACCGGTGCATCACTGACGGATTCCGGCACACGGCAGCTGTGGAGCGGCTCCCCACGGCCTGCCGTTCTTCGTCAGGCGGCGGCCTTGGGACCAGACCCACGGGCTGCCGCTTTCGGTCTACCGGGGCGCCTGCCGCCGCGCCGCGACGACCGCCGAACTGGTGGGAGTGGTGAGGACCTCGGCCGCGTCCAGGTCCGGATGGGTGAGGTAGAACAGGCGCAGCTCGTCCACCTCGCCCTCGAACCGGGGCGGCCACTCGGCCGAGGGAGTGAAGTCGTCCAGGACGAGCATCCCCCCAGGGGCGAGCAGCTCGACGACCCCGCGGGGGTCGTCCCGCTTGCCGCCGCCGTCGCAGAAGAACACGTCGAACGGGGCGTGTCGTTCGAGCAGTCGCCAGTCACCGGTCAGCACGCTGACGCGGCTGTCGTCGGCGAACACCCCGGCCGCGCGACGGGCGAGATCCTCGTCCCGTTCCACGGTGACGAGCAGCGCACCCTCCCCGAGGCCGCTGTGCAGCCAGGCCGTCCCCACACCCGACCCGGTGCCGCTCTCGGCGACGACCCCGCCGGGCTTGGCAGCGGCGGCCGTCCTCAGAAGTCTGCCGACCTCCCGGATGTAGCTCTTGGTGAACCCCGCCTCGACGGCGATGCGTTCGGCGGCCAGAACCCGCGCCGGAACAATCCGCTCACTCATGACCCACCCCCACTTCACGGTGGGCCCGACGTTATCTGACCGCCTGTCAGAACGTCGGTGCGTTGATCGAGTTCGGCGAAACCGCCCGGCACCGCCGCCCTACTCCCGCGGCTGGGTCGCGATCTGGATCAGGTTGCCGCAGGTGTCGTCGAGGACGGCCGTGGTGACGGGGCCCATGTCCACGGGCTCCTGGGTGAAGCGGACGCCCAGGCGGCTCAGGCGCTCGTACTCCGCGCGGACGTCGTCCACGGCGAACTGGGCGACGGGGATGCCGTCGGCGGCGAGCGCGTCGCGGTAGGGCTTGACGGCCGGGTGGCCGGCGGGCTCCAGGAGCAGCTCCGTGCCGCCGGGGTTCTCGGGGGAGACGACGGTCAGCCACCGGTCCGTCTCGCCGACCGGGACGTCGTACTTCTTCACGAAGCCGAGGATGTCGGTGTAGAAGCGGAGGGCCTTGGCCTGGTCGTCGACGAAGACGCTGGTCAGATGGATCCTCATGGCGGGCTCCCGTGGTCGGGTCGTGGAACGCGGGTCTCGGCGGGCCCGGCGGTCTCCCGCACCGTGAGGCGCGGGAGACCGCCAGGCCCGGGAGGGGCGGGCCGGTGGCCGTCCCTCCCGACCCTGGCCCGTCAGAGCGACTCCCGCCACCCGTTCGTGATCGGCAGCCGGCGGTCCTTGCCGAAGCCCTTCGGGGAGATCTTCGTGCCCGGCGGGTACTGGCGCCGCTTGTACTCGGCCGTGTCGACCATGCGCAGCGTCTTCGCGACCAGCTCCGCGTCGAAGCCGGCCGCCACGATCTCGTCCGCGCCCCGGTCCCGGTCGACGTACAGCTCCAAAAGCGCGTCCAGCACCGGGTAGTCGGGCAGCGAGTCCGTGTCGACCTGGCCCGGGCGCAGTTCCGCGCTCGGGGGTTTGGTGATGGAGTTCTCCGGGATCGGCGGGGTCTGGCCGCGCTCCCGGGCGGCCCGGTTGCGCCACTCGGCCAGCCGGAAGACCGACGTCTTGTACACGTCCTTGATCGGGCCGTACGCCCCGACGGAGTCGCCGTAGAGCGTCGAATAGCCGACCGCCAGCTCCGACTTGTTGCCCGGGGCCAGGACGATGTGGCCCTCCTGGTTGGAGATCGCCATGAGCAGCGTGCCGCGCAGGCGCGACTGGAGGTTCTCCTCCGCCAGGCCCGTCAAACCCAGCGCGCCCATGTACGCGTCGAACATCGGCTCGATGGCCACGGTCCGGTAGTTCAGGCCCGTTCGGCGGGCCAGTTCGGCCGCGTCGTCCTTGGAATGGTCCGAGGAGTACTTCGACGGCATCGACACGCCGTACACGTTCTGCGCGCCCACCGCGTCGCACGCGATCGCCGCGACCAGCGCCGAGTCGATGCCGCCGGACAGGCCGATCAGGACCGAGGAGAAGCCGTTCTTCGCGACGTACGCCCGCAGGCCCACGACCAGCGCCGAGTAGACCTCCTCGTCGTCGTCCAGGCGGTCCGCGTAACCGCCCGTGAGCTCGGGCTCGTACGCGGGCAGCGGCTCCTCGGAGAGCACCACGCGGTCGATGCGCAGACCGTCGTCGACCACGCCCGTGGGCGCGTCCGGCGACGCCGCCGGCAGGTCCAGGTCCAGGACCACGCAGCCCTCGGAGAACTGCGGGGCACGCGCCACGACCTCGCCGTCCCGGTCGACCACGATCGAGTCGCCGTCGAACACCAGCTCGTCCTGGCCGCCGATCATGGCCAGGTACGCCGTGGTGCAGCCGGCCTCCTGGGCCCGCTTGCGGACCAGCTCCAGGCGCGTGTCGTCCTTGTTGCGCTCGTACGGGGAGGCGTTGATGGACACCAGCAGGCCCGCCTGCGCCGAACGGGCGGCGGGGACGCGGCCGCCGTCCTGCCAGAGGTCCTCACAGATGGCCAGGGCGACGTCCACGCCGTGCACCCGCAGCACCGGCATGCTGTCGCCGGGCACGAAGTAGCGGAACTCGTCGAAGACGCCGTAGTTCGGCAGGTGGTGCTTGGCGAAGTTCAGGACCACCTCGCCGCGGTGGAGCACCGCCCCGGCGTTCTGCGGCGCGCCGGCCGGCTGGCCGTACTTCGGCTGGGCGGTCGCGCTGCGGTCGAGGTAGCCGACGATCACCGGCAGCTCTCCGAAGCCCTCCTCGGCCAGGCGCGCGGCGAGAGCGCGCAGCGCCGCGCGGGAGGCCTCGACGAAGGACGACCTGAGCGCCAGGTCCTCGACGGGATACCCGGTCAGCACCATCTCCGGGAACGCGACCAGATGCGCTCCCTGTTCGGCGGAGTGCCGGGTCCAGCGGACGATCGACTCGGTGTTACCGGCGAGGTCGCCCACGCCGGCGTCGATCTGGTTCAGGGCGAGACGTAGTTGAGGCACGCCGTCCAGTGTAATCGTCAGAGCGACACAATGGGGTGGTGTGGGTCACCCCACAAACCCCATGTCCCCTTGCGGAGGTCAGCGGAAGCCGGCGAAGTCAGCGGCGCCGGTACGACTCGACATAGCCGTTCGCGGGTGAGCCCACGCCGGTGACGTCGTCGTAGCCCTTCACGGCCGCGAGCGAGCTGTCCTTGCCGAGGCTGCGCACGGACGTGGACAGGCCGCCGGTGGCGTCGTAGCCGTTCACGAAGTCGACCCGGGCCACGGCGAGGCCGGAGCCCGTCGGGTTGTCGGTGACGTCGTGGTAGACCTTCGAGCCGTACTTCGCGTAGATCACCGGGTTGGCGAAGCCGATCGCCTTGCCGCGGGCCTCCTGGGCGAGGGCCTGGACGGCCGCGATGGTCGGCGCGGCGAGCGAGGTGCCGCCGATGCGGTACTCGCTGTAGGCCTGCGTCTTCCCGTCGGGGAGCGTCTGCGTCTGTCCCACCAGGAAGCCGGTGTTCGGGTCGGCGATCGCCGCGATGTCCGGGACGACCCGGTTGCCGGCCGCGCTGTTGGCCTTCGCCAGCGCGTCCGGCACGACGCCCTGCTGGTAGGCGGGCTCGGCGACGGTTTTGCTGGTGCCGCCGCCCGCGCCCGAGGTGAACGCGCCGGGGAAGTCGGTCCAGCTCTTGCCGTCGTCCGACAGGGCCGCCTTGTCGGTGCCCCAGCCGGTCTCCCAGAGGTACGTGTCGTCCTTGCCGACGGCCAGCGAGGTGCCGCCGACGGCGGTGACCCACGCCGAGTTGGCCGGGGAGTCGACCTGCTTCGTCCCGGAACTCGCGACCTCGTCGCCGTCGTCGCCGGAGGAGAAGTAGAAGCCGATGCCCTCGACCGCGCCCAGCTGGAAGACCTGGTCGTAGGCGGCCGCGAGGTCGGGGGTCTGCGCGGCCTCGACCTCGCCCCAGGAGTTGGAGACGATGTCGGCCAGGTGCTTGTCGACGACCTTGCCGAGCGCGTCGAGCAGGTCGTCGTCGTTGCAGGAGGCGGCGCCGACGTACGTGACGTCCGCGGCGGGCGCGACCGCGTGCACGGCCTCGACGTCCAGGGTCTCCTCGCCGTACCAGCCGGAGGCCGAGCAGTCCTTGGTGTCCGTGTACTTCTTGGGCAGGGCCTGGTGCAGCTGGCCCGTCTTCCACGCCGCGTCGCCGTTGCGCTTGGCGTAGGTGCCGGCGTCGTAGGCGATCGTCGGGGAGGCGTACGCGTCCGTGATGGCGACCCGGACACCCTTGCCGGTGCGCGTGCCCGCGCCGTAGGCGGCCCGCAGCTGCTTGCCCGTGTAGCCCTTGACGGCGTAGGGGATCTTCTTGCCGTAGGCGTCCGGGAGCGTACTCGCGGTGGTGGAGCCGTAGTACGAGGAGAACGGCCCGGCGTTGCGGAACACGGTGTCCGGCGGCGGCAGCTGATCGTCGTGCGTGGCCATGTGCGGCGCGTTGTCCAGCCCGGTCACGGTCAGGACGGCGCCGGCCAGGCCCTGCGGCACGGAGGCGGTGCTCGCCGGGGCGCGGTAGGTCCTGGAGCCCTTGGCGAAGTTGTGCAGCTGGGTGCCGAACGCCTTCTCGGCGGCGGCCACGTCACCGCTGACGGAGACGTAGTGCCGCGTGACGCCGGTGACCTTCAGGCCGGCGGCCGTCAGCCAGGACTTCACGGCCGCCACCTGGGCCGGGGTCGCACCGAAGCGTGCCTGTGCCTGCTCGGCCGTCAGGTATTTGCCGTACGAGGCCGAACGCGGGTCGGAGACGGCCTTGGCGTAGGCGGCGAGGCCGGCGGCGTCCCTGCCGGTGAGGTAGACCCGGGCCGAGACGCGGGTGGCGTCGGAGGTGGCGCCCTTGTCCGCCCTGGCGGTGGCCCACGCGGGCCGGGTCCCGGCCAGCAGGTCGCGGAGCGGGTGGTCGGCGGCCTGGGCCGTGGGTATGCCGAGCGCCAGCGCACCGGCGAGCATCGGCAGTGTCGCTGCCAGACTCACCCCGGCGCGCACCGTGGCGCGGTTGGATCTCATGGAACCCCCTGCGGTTCGTCGTGAGTGGATCACTCGACGCTCGCCACTCTCGCGATGAACCGTTCATGCCAGGGAATGGCGCAGCCCAAGAACCGCTCTACGGAGGCCAAGAAGAGCCCAAGAGGCCGCCGGGGAGGGCGATGTGAGGCTTACGCCCCCCGTGTCCCTACGGCCGCGGCGCCGCGCCCCGCTCCTTGAGCATGTCGGCCATCAGCGCGATCTCCGACTGCTGCGCGTCCACCATGCCCTGGGCGAGCCGCTTCTCCACGCCGACCGCGCACCGCTCCACACACCCCTCGGCCATGTGGACGCCGCCCTTGTGATGGTCCGTCATGAGCTGGAGGTAGAAGACCTCCGCCTGCTTCCCGCTGAGCTCGCCGAGCTTCTTCATCTCGGAGTTGGTCGCCATGCCCGGCATCAGCGCGCCGTCCTTGCCGGAGGCCATGCCGCCCATGTCCATCCAGGTCATCGGCGGTTCGGAGGACACCTTGGGCAGACCCCACAGATCCAGCCAGCCGAGCATCATGCCGCGCTGGTTGGCCTGCGTCTGCGCGATGTCGTACGCGAGACGCCGGACCTCCTCGTCCTTGGTGCGGTCGCGCACGATGTACGACATCTCCACGGCCTGCTGGTGGTGCACCGCCATGTCCCGCGCGAACCCGGCGTCCGCGGACTCGGCGGACGGCGTCCTGCCGCCGCCGTCGTCCCCGGCGACGGCGTAGGTGATCGCACCGGCGGCGACGAGCGCCGCCGTCGCGGCCCCGGCGATCAGGCCGGCATGCCTCACTTGGACAGCCCGTTGGTGCAGGCGGCGCCCGGCTCGGGGGTCTGCTCGCCCTGGACGAACTTCTCGAAGAACGCGTCCACGTTCGGGTCCTTCGCACCCGTCACCGTGCGCTGGTGACCCCACGCCGAGAGCATGATCGGGTCCTTCTGGTCGTCCATCGGGCTCATCAGCGTGTACGGCGTCTTCTTCACCTTCGCCGCGAGCGCGTCGACGTCGGCCTTCTTCGCGTCGGCGTTGTACGTCACCCACACCGCGCCGTGCTCCAGGGAGTGCACGGCGTTGGTGTTCTTCAGCGGCTCGGTGTAGACGTCGCCGTTGCAGTTCATCCAGACCGGGTTGTGATCGCCGCCGACCGGCGGTTCGGAGGCGTACTTCACGGGCTTGGTGACGTGGTTGCGGGACAGCTTGCCCTCCCACGTCCGCACGCCGTCCTTGCCCGTCACGAACTTGCCCTTGCCCGAGGAGTCGCTCGTCGCCGCGGTGTCACTGCCCTTGTCGTCCTGGGAGCGCACCAGCACGACGCCGCCGACCACGAGCCCGGCCACGACCACCACACTGGCCGCGATGGTGAGGACCCGGTTGCGGCGCTCCCGGGCCTGCTCGGCGCGCCGCATCTCCTCTATTCGCGCCTTGCGGTCCGTGCTGCTCTTGTTGGCGGAGCCCATGAGGTGTCCTTCGTGGGAAAAGTGACGGTCGGGTGGAGTGATCGTAGTGCGGGAGGCGGGGCGCCCCGTAGGGCAGCCGCGGGAATGGGCCGAATCGATACGGCACCGACAGCCCTCCGACAGCTTCGCCGGTCCGTGTCCCGGTGTCCCGCCCCATGGCCTGCTCGCCGATTCCCGATAATTTGAACCACAGATTCCCATTACCTAGGCTGCCAGCATGCGGCTGCTGCGCTCCACCGACCTCGCCCTGCGGGTGCTGATGCGGCTCGCCGTCGCGGGCGGGTCGAGTCCGACCACCCGGGGCGTCGCGGACGGCATGGACGTGCCGTACACCCACCTGGCGAAGGTCGTCGCCGAGCTCCAGCACATGGGCCTGCTTCAGGCCCGCCGTGGCCGGGGCGGCGGCCTCACCCTCACCGAGCAGGGCCGCACGGCCTCGGTGGGCGTTGTGGTCCGGGCCTTCGAGGGCGGCGGTGACGTGGTCGACTGCGAGGGCCCGACGCCTTGCCCCCTCAACTCCGCCTGCCGCCTGCGAGGCGCCCTGCGCCGGGCCCAGGAGGCGTTCTTCACCTCACTGGACCCGGTGACGGTGGAGGACATCGTGGCGGAGCCGACCGGGGCGCTGCTGCTGGGGATCTCGCGGGGCGCCGATCCCGGTGCCCTCTAGGCCCGGTCCGTCGGCCGCGGAGGCGCCGGTCCCGGTGCCCTCTAGTCCCGGTCCGTCGGCCGCGGGAGGCGCCGATCCCTGTATCTCCTAGTCCTGCCCCGCCAGCCACAGGTCCGGGCCGAACACCTCGTAGTGGATGCGGGCGGGGGCCACGCCCTTGGCGATCAGCTGGGTGCGCACCGCCCGCATGAACGGGAGCGGGCCGCACAGGTACGCGCGCGTGCCCGGGGCGAGCGCGACGCCGGTGAGGTCGACCAGCCCGGAGTGTGTGCCCGAAGGGCCGTCCTGCTCGTACCAGAGGTGGACGGCCACGTCGGGCAGCTTGGCGGCGTAGGCCTCGTGGTCGGTGCGCAGCGCGTGCGTGGCGGGGGAGCGGTCGGCGTGCACGACGGTGACCGGGGCGCGGTGCCCCGAGTCGGCGAGGTGCGCCAGCATCGCGGCCATCGGGGTCACGCCGATGCCCGCCGAGGCCAGCAGCAGCGGCGTGTCGGGACCGCCGTCCAGGACCAGGTCGCCGTAGGGCTCGGACAGCTCCAGGAGGTCACCCACCCGCACGCGGGCGTGCAGGTGGTTCGAGACCTCGCCGTCGGGGGCGCCGGTCTCCCGCACGCGCTTGACGCTGATCTGCCGCAGGCCGGGGCCCGGCGCCCCGGAGAGGCTGTACTGCCGTATCTGCCGGGCGCCGTCCGCGAGGGCGACGCGGACGGAGACGTACTGGCCCGCGAGGAAGTCCCGCACCGGACCGCCGTCGGCCGGCCGCGACCGGAACGTGGCGACGTCGTCGGTCTCGGCGACCCGTTCGACGACCTCCCAGGTCCGCCAGGTGTGTCCGCCGCGCTCCTCGCGCAGCCGCTGCTCCACGGCGACCAGAGCGTTCGCCATCAGCCAGTAGACCTCGTCCCAGGCGGCGGCGACCTCGGGCGTGACGGCGTCGCCGAGCACCTCGGCGATGGCGGCGAACAGGTGCTCGTGGACGACGTCGTACTGCTCGGGCGTGACACCGAGCGAGGCGTGCTTGTGGGCGATGCGCTGCAGCATCGCGTCGGGACGCTGCCCGGGGTGGTCCAGCAGGTGGGCCGCGAACGCGGCGATGGACCCGGCGAGTGCCTGCCGCTGGGTGCCGGCGGCCTGGTTGCCCCGGTTGAACAGGTCCCGCAGCAGCTCCGGGTGGGCCGCGAACAACCGGGCGTAGAAGCGCTCGGTGATCGTGCCGAGGGCGGTCCCGACGGCGGGGAGCGTGGCACGGACGGTGGCGGCGGACTGCTCGGACAGCATGAGGGCTCCTCAGGGCTCGGCTGAGCGCACGCTATTTAAAGTTGCATATGAGATGCAAATTAAGCGGATGGAGCGACGAAGGGAACCGGCCGTTACGGATGTGGGTGCGAGCAGGCACTATGGGCGGAAGAGCAGTTCACCTGCCGTACGTGACGCGTTCGACCCCGGATCAGCCGGGCGATCATGGTCCGCAACGCGTACGAAATGGTGGTGTGGTGGGATGCTCAGGTGCCCGACCGCCTCCCGTGGTACGGAAGAGAAGGCGGCCTGACCAGCAAGGATGGGGAAGCGGAAGATGGACAAGCAGCAGGAGTTCGTGCTCCGGACGTTGGAGGAGCGCGACATCCGGTTCGTACGCCTGTGGTTCACGGACGTGCTGGGCTTCCTCAAGTCCGTCGCCGTGGCCCCGGCCGAGCTGGAGCAGGCCTTCGACGAGGGCATCGGCTTCGACGGCTCCGCGATCGAGGGCTTCGCCCGGGTCTACGAGTCCGACATGATCGCCAAGCCGGACCCGTCGACCTTCCAGATCCTGCCGTGGCGCGCGGAGGCCCCGGGCACGGCCCGGATGTTCTGCGACATCCTCATGCCGGACGGCTCCCCGTCCTTCGCCGACCCGCGCTACGTGCTCAAGCGCGCCCTCGCCCGCACCTCCGACCTGGGCTTCACCTTCTACACCCACCCGGAGATCGAGTTCTTCCTGCTGAAGGACCGCCCGCTGGACGGCTCACGCCCCACCCCGGCCGACAACTCCGGCTACTTCGACCACACCCCGACCAACGTCGGCATGGACTTCCGCCGCCAGGCCATCACCATGCTGGAGTCGATGGGCATCTCGGTGGAGTTCTCCCACCACGAGGGCGCGCCGGGCCAGCAGGAGATCGACCTCCGCTACGCCGACGCGCTGTCCACCGCCGACAACGTCATGACGTTCCGCCTCGTCATGAAGCAGGTGGCGCTGGAGCAGGGCGTGCACGCCACGTTCATGCCGAAGCCCTTCTCCGAGCACCCGGGCAGCGGCATGCACACGCACCTGTCGCTCTTCGAGGGCGACCGCAACGCCTTCTACGAGTCCGGCTCCGAGTACCAGCTCTCCAAGGTGGGCCGCTCCTTCATCGCGGGCCTGCTGCGGCACGCCGCGGAGATCTCCGCGGTCACCAACCAGTGGGTCAACTCCTACAAGCGCATCTGGGGCGGCGCGGAGCGCACCGCGGGCGCGGGCGGCGAGGCCCCCTCGTACATCTGCTGGGGCCACAACAACCGCTCGGCGCTGGTCCGCGTCCCCATGTACAAGCCCGGCAAGACGGGCTCGGCCCGGGTCGAGGTCCGCTCCCTCGACTCCGGCGCCAACCCGTACCTCGCCTACGCGCTGCTGCTGGCCGCCGGCCTCAAGGGCATCGAGGAGGGCTACGAGCTGCCGCCGGGCGCCGAGGACGACGTCTGGGCCCTCTCCGACGCGGAGCGCCGCGCCATGGGCATCGAGCCGCTCCCGCAGAACCTGGGCGAGGCCCTGACCCTGATGGAACGCAGCGACCTGGTCGCCGAGACCCTCGGCGAGCACGTCTTCGACTTCTTCCTGCGCAACAAGCGGCAGGAGTGGGAGGAGTACCGGTCCGAGGTGACGGCGTTCGAGCTGCGGAAGAATCTTCCGGCGCTGTAAAGGCAGGTCAGGGGGCGGTACCTGTCCTTTGTGTGAGTGGGGCTGACGGTCACAGACCGGCAGCCCCACTCACTTTCGCCAGCCCTGGGCCGTCCCTGGGCCGTCAGGCGGATCTCAGCGCGTCGTAATTGCAAGTTTCTCTGCATCGATCAAGCCCCGCCCTTCCGGGCGGGGGAGGCGATCCCACCCACCAAGGCCCGCACGGTCCAACAGAGCCTCAGCCGTCGCGCACTTGGGAGAACAGGACTCGACAGCTCCCCTTTGCTTCACGTCCCCCAGGGCTACAGTCTCCATCCCCGACGGTCACCAGCCCACGGCGTCATGAGTCCGCGGCCGGGAGCTCTTGCCTTCGGCATCCGGTCGCGCCATCCCGATGGCTTCCCGGCCGTCGCTACGTGGATGACGCCCCCACAGGCCCGCACAGCGGGCCCGCGCGGGCGCGTGGCTCGGGGGCCAGCGCCCACGCCTTCGGCAGGCGCCGGCCCCCGGCCCCGGCCCCGCGCCGCCCAAGTCGCCACAGGGTTATCCACGTTTCACGCTCTGGCCCGCCGAGGGCCGATGCACCGGACCGAGCCTGATTCCCCAGCCTTGCCCCACCGCCAGGCCCGACCTGGGGGAAGACGGCATTGCCCACAGGCCCGCATCGCATCATCCGCCACGGACCCAACAGACGCTTTGATCCAAAAGCAGGTGCGCGACGGCTGAGGCTCTGTTGGACCGTGCGGGCCTCGGGGGGGGGCCTCGAAGATCATGGCCCCAACGTCGTGCTTCAACGGGCAGGTCCACAGACTGCCCGACGCGCCGGAAGCTTACGGGGCCATGATCACTCCCCCCAAAGCAGCTCCAACCCAAAGTCACTCCATCGATCACGTGGGCCAGCGCTCGACCGAGTTGCTGAAGCAGGAGAGAACGCGGGCGGGAGCGGCATGGGTGACCTTCGGCGCTATCGCACTCGCTTCGTACCTCCCGAGTCGGGCGAACCGCACCTCGCGTATGACGGTAATCCTGCGACCGTGATCGCAGCATTGGGCACCGCTCGTTCGTGACCCTTCCTTACCCGTCCTGAAAGGGCAGCCCGATCTACAAACAGACAGGCCATGCAATATCCGCTTAAGACCGGGTACCGGAACACGAGTCTGGCACCGTGGTTGTCTCGTCCATGTCCGCTTTAGCTAGTTGACCGCAAGACACCCGGGCTTTGGATAGGTCAGCACCCCTTAGGTTCGCATCGTCTAGGTTCGCGCCTGAGAGATTTGCGTCGCGGAGTGAGGAATCCTGAAGATCGGCACGCTCAAGATCCGCCTTGGTGAGGTCTGTAGATTCTATTTCGACGCCTGAAAGGTCGGCGTCAAAGAATGACGCTTCTTGCAAATCAACCTCACTTATGAAACTGTCTCTCATATTTGCGCCAATGAAGGTCCCGCCGGAAAGGTCGGCGCCCAAGATAAACGCATCCGAAAAGTTGGATTCAAAGAAATCGGCGCCGGGGAGGTTGTACTCCCAATCAATGCTACCGAATTTGACTCCGCTCAGGTCTAGCGCAAGGGGCTCATCCCCTTCAAGCCTCACGCAACTTCCATTCCTTTGACACCAACGCTGAAGCGTGACGATAGCACCTTCAATGTCGATGCGAAGTTCACCGTAATAACTGTCGGGAGGCGGAGAGGTGTTTATTTGAGGGTGTTGCCTATCTCTCACGAAGGCTGCAAGAACATCTACGATAGTTCCTTGATCTGTCGGAGAATCCTTCATTAGTCGGCCAAGCGCATACACCCCGCCCACTCGAACCTCAGTTGTCTTGGATCCCACCTGATTGACCGCTGCTGCAAACCGATTTGTCACCTGATGCTCGCGCGTAGCGGCCAACTGTTCCGACCCGTGTCGAAGAGTAAAAATCAGTGCAAGAGCTGTCGCAAGCGTAACTACCCATTGCGCCCAAGCTCCTATCCTGGCCCACTTGGCCCTTTCGATCTTCGCCTGCTCCTTGGATAGGTCCAATCGAGTGTGATGAAGCTGCTCTCGCAGGCGGAGGCGTGAGGCCAATGCGAGATACTGGCGCTCAGAGCCAGTACGCTTATACCTGAAGCGACCCATAGTTCATTATCACACCCCAATGGTGCACACGCATTTCATGGGTGCTGTAGTTTGCTTGTCAATATTTGAATGGCCCATAGGGTGCCCAAGTTGCGTCGCCCTAATCGTTTGGGTACCGTGGCGCGCCCCGCTGGGCGATTGGTTCCTCGCGGGTCCGCACGAGCGTTCGACAGATGGTTTATGGGGTCGTCATACGTCGCGGGCACTCCTCGGTACACAATGGCGGGCTGCTCACTAGGCCTGGGGTATTCGGGAGTCTCTGAGGTACGAGCCACTCGTGAAACCGCAGCCGTTGATGCGCCCGGGTCACGTCGCCAGGCACGTCCTGTGCCATGAATGGACAGAGGTCTGTCATTGGCGCACCCCGGCGGTTGAGGCAGGCGCCACAAGGGCGCACCCGCCCACGGATCAGATGCGCCGCACGCCAAGCCACACGCTCCCTGGCCCCCGGCGGGCTGGGCCGTCCGAGGACGCCCAACGGCGACAGATGACGGCAACCGACGACAGCCATCCCCCTGCTCAGAAGCCGTGCGTTGGGTGCGGGCGCAGGCGCTCATCCGCGAAGGTGAGTTGAGGAACTCCAGAGCTTCGGCGCAGGATGACCGGCATGACCTCCAGCGCGCGCCAACGACGCTAAGCGCGCCCCGCGAGACGTGCTTCTCGATTCCTGACCGGGTTGCTCAGGCCTGCTGCCGCTTCAGATCCGCCAGCAGCCGGTGCAGCGGCTCCGTCGCCCTGCGCCGGTACTCCTGCACCGCCCAGCCGTTGCCGTCCGGGTCCTGGAAGTGCATGAACGTGGCGCCGTCGTCGGGGGAGTACTGGACCGGCTCGGAGACGTCGAGACCCCGCGCGACCAGCTCCGCGTGGGCCGCCTTGATGTCGGCGACGCACAGCTGCAGGCCCTGGTAGGAGCCCGGAGCCGGGGTCGGGCCGGGCGTCATCTGCCAGATCGACTCGCCCAGGGCGATCGAGCACCCGGAACCCGGTGGGGTGAGCTGGACGATCCGCATCCCGGGCATGACCTCCTGGTCGATGTCCACGTGGAAGCCGACCTTGTCCCGGTAGAAGTCCCGGGCGCGGTCGATGTCGGACACGGGCAGCGGGATGACTTCGAGGGTGATGTCCACGGCGTGACTCCTTCGTCCGGCCTCATGAGAGCCGCTCACTGGGACCGGCCGAACGGCTCTCCCTCACCGAAGCCGAAAACGCCGGACCGCGCCACCGAGTGGACGGACACCGGACCCGTGCCGCGGCGGAAATGGCCCTCCCGTACCGCCTGTGGCCAGAAAACGCCGTACCGCGTCTGCGACGTCACGGCCGGCCCCCGTAACCGCACGCCCCGGGCGCCACGGGTGCGGCCACGAGGGCCGCTTCCGAGCGCGTGCGCAGGTGCGGGGCCTCACCCCGGCAGCCCGCGCGGCCCCGTCCGCCTGCCGAACTCCCCGGCGCTTCCCCCGCCCTGTGCGGTTAGGCTCAAAGCGGTACGACCTTGATCCGACCCATGTCCGAGGAACAGTGCGAGGGAGGCCCGGATGACGGCGGTGCCGGGGCGCAGGAGCAGCACCTTCACACGGCTGCTGCGGCACGGCTTCACCGACGCGTCAGCCGCCGAACGGCTCCTGGACAGCCCCGAGCTCGCGCCCCTGCGCGACGACCCGGTCCTGCTGGAGGCGCTGGGCGCCACCGCCGACCCCGATCTCGCGCTGCTCGGACTCGTCCGGCTGCTGGAGGCCCAGCAGAGCCCCGGCGCCCGCCGGGAGCTGCTCGACACGCTGATCTCCTCCAAGCCGCTGCGCGACCGCCTCCTCGGTGTCCTCGGCGCCTCCACCGCCCTCGCCGACCACCTCACCCGGCATCCGGACGACTGGCAGGCACTCGTCATGTACGAGGCGTACGACCTGCACCCCGGGGTGGAGGAGTTCGAAGCGGGCCTCGCGGAGGCCACCGACCCGGTCTCCCTGCGCGTCGCCTACCGGCGCTGCCTGCTGTCCATCGCCGCCCGGGACGTCTGCGGCACCACCGGCGTCGCCGAGTCCGCCGCCGAGCTGGCCGACCTCGCCACCGCCACGCTGCGTGCCGCCCTCGGGATCGCCGAGGCGGCCGCGCCCGAGGACGCCGCCCTGTGCCGCCTCGCGGTGATCGCCATGGGCAAGTGCGGCGGCCACGAGCTGAACTACGTCTCGGACGTCGACGTCATCTTCGTCGGGGAGGCCACCGAAGGAGCCGACGAGACCAAGGCCGTGCGCGCCGCGACCCGGCTCGCCTCGCACATGATGCGGATCTGCTCCGAGACCACCGTCGAGGGCTCCATCTGGCCGGTCGACGCCAACCTCCGGCCCGAGGGCCGCAACGGCCCCCTCGTGCGGACCGTGTCCAGCCACCTCGCCTACTACCAGCGCTGGGCCAAGACCTGGGAGTTCCAGGCGCTGCTCAAGGCCCGCCCGGTGGCAGGCGACCTCGACCTCGGCGCGGAGTACGTCGCCGCCGTCCAGCCCCTGGTGTGGAAGGCCGCCGAGCGCGAGAACTTCGTGTCCGACGTGCAGAAGATGCGCCGCCGGGTCGTGGAGAACATCCCCGTCGGCGAGGTCGACCGCCAGCTGAAGCTGGGGCCGGGCGGCCTCCGGGACGTCGAGTTCGCCGTGCAGCTGCTCCAGCTGGTGCACGGCCGGGCCGACACCTCCCTGCGCAGCGGCACGACCCTGGACGCGCTGGGGGCCCTCGCCGCCGGCGGCTACGTCGGCCGGTCCGACGCGGCCCAGCTCGACGAGGCCTACCGCTTCCTGCGCTCCATGGAGCACCGCATCCAGCTGTTCCGGCTGCGCCGCACCCATCTCGTCCCCGAGGACGAGGCCGAGCTGCGCCGCATCGGCCGCTCCCTGGGCCTGCGCACGGACCCGGTGGCGGACCTGCACCGTGAATGGCGGCGGCACGCGGGTGTCGTACGCCGTCTGCACGAGAAGCTCTTCTACCGGCCGCTGCTCGACGCGGTCGCCCAGCTCGCGACCGGCGAGGCCCGGCTGAGCACCGAGGCGGCCCGGGAACGCATGGTCGCCCTCGGCTACGCCGACCCCGCCTCCGCCCTGCGCCACCTGGAGGCGCTGGCCTCCGGCGTCACCCGCAAGGCCGCCATCCAGCGCACCCTGCTGCCGGTGCTGCTGGGCTGGTTCGCCGACTCGGCCGACCCGGACGCGGGCCTGCTGGGCTTCCGCAAGGTCTCGGACGCGCTCGGCAAGACCCCCTGGTACCTCCGGCTGCTGCGGGACGAGGGCGCCGCCGCGCAGAACCTCGCCCGGGTGCTGTCCGCCGGCCGGCTCGCGCCCGATCTGCTGATGCGCGCCCCGGAGGCGGTCGCCCTGCTCGGCGACGGCGACGGCGGCGGCCTGGAACCCCGCTCGCGCGCCCATCTGGAGCAGGAGATACTCGCCGCCGTGCGCCGGGCCGACGGCGCCGCCCAGGCCGTCACGGCGGCCCGCGGAGTGCGCCGCCGCGAGCTGTTCCGCACGGCCGCCGCCGACATCGTCGGCTCCTACGGCACCGAGGAGCAGCCCGCCGAGGCCGACCAGGGCGCCCTGGTGGACCGCGTCGGGGCGGCGGTCTCGGACCTGACGGCGGCGACCCTCGCCGGCACGCTCCGCGCGGTCGTACGGGACGGCTGGGGCGACGACCTGCCCACCCGGTTCGCGATCATCGGCATGGGCCGGTTCGGCGGCCACGAGCTGGGCTACGGCTCCGACGCGGACGTGCTGTTCGTGCACGAACCGCGCGAGGGCGTCGACGAGCGGGAGGCCTCCCAGGCGGCGAACAAGGTCGTCTCCGAGATGCGCCGCCTGCTGCAGATCCCCAGCGCCGACCCGCCCCTGCTCATCGACGCCGACCTGCGTCCGGAGGGCAAGTCCGGCCCGCTGGTCCGCACCCTCACCTCGTACGCGGCGTACTACCGCCGGTGGGCCCTGACCTGGGAGTCGCACGCGCTGCTGCGGGCCGAGCCCGTCGCCGGGGACGAGGAGCTGGGCCGCCGCTTCATCGAGCTGATCGACCCGCTGCGCTACCGGGCGGACGGACTCTCCGACGAGGCCGTGCGCGAGATCCGGCGGCTGAAGGCCCGCATGGAGTCCGAGCGGCTGCCGCGCGGCGCCGACCCCAAGCTGCACGCCAAGCTCGGGCCGGGCGGCCTGTCCGACGTGGAGTGGACCGTGCAGCTCATGCAGCTGCGGCACGGCTCGACGGAGCCGGGCCTGCGCACCACCCGCACCCGTCAGGCCCTGGCCGCCGCCCGCACCGCCGGGCTCATCACGGACGAGGACGCCGCGACCCTGGACGAGGCCTGGGTCCTCGCGACCCGCGTCCGCAACGCCGTGATGCTGGTCCGCGGCCGGGCCGGCGACACGTTCCCGACGGAACCGCGGGAACTGGCCGCCGTGGGCAGGTACCTGGGCTACGGCCCGGGCCACGCGGGCGACATGCTGGACGCCTACCGCCGCACGGCGCGCCGGGCGCGCGGTGTGGTGGAGGAACTGTTCTACGGCACCGCCGAGCGCTAGGTGTATTGACCCGCAGGGTTGTTTACGCGGCTGATGGGTGGGTGGCCGCCGAGTGCGGTGTGGCAGCGGTGGTGGTTGTAGGTGTGCA
>NZ_JBEORR010000029.1:0-113318 GCF_040302345.1 Streptomyces sp. NPDC126510
CCGGGTCGGGGAATTCGCCCGGGTGTACCAGGGGGTGTCTCAGGTGGGCCCCCTGTTTTGGCTTCGTGGGGGGGGGGGGGGGCCCGCGGGCGGGGGGCCCACCCCTCAGCGGCGTTCCGCACCGGCCCCGGCCAGTCCCGCCCCGGCCAGTACGTAGGCGGCGAGGGCGTGCAGCGGCATGAACCCGCCCGGGCGGTCGATCTCGTCCATGAAGGACAGGGAGAGCACCGCCCAGATCAGCCCGCCGCCGACCATCAGCGTGATGTTGCCGGTCTCCCGCATGAGGCGCATCCCGGCCCCCAGCAGGAGGGGCATGAGACCCCAGGAAGAGGCCGTGGTCACCAACGACTCGAAAGCGCCGGCGAAGATCGTCGCCTCGCCGGTCGCCGCTTTGCCGCGGGCCCATGCGTAGCCGGCGGTCATGAGGGCGTGACAGACGGCGGCGGCCGCGGTGGCGCTGATGGCGCCTTTGACGAACCGTGCGTACCTCATGGCGGGAATCCTCGTCCGTCGGTGAAAGCCGGTCAGTCCCCGGGCGCGAGCGCCGCCGCCGTGGCCTTCACGAAGGCCTCCCGGTTGTCCAGCATGATGTTGTGGCCGCAGTCGGGGATCGCGACGACGGACACTCCGGCCTCGGTGAGGGCTTCGGTCCCGGGAAGCGGGCCGTCGGACTCGGGAAGCAGGAAGGCGCGGGGGATCTTCAGCTCCAGCAGCAGCTCGCGCATCGTGGGGGTCGTACCGCGGGTGAGGTGGAAGGCGCTGCGGTGCAGGGCCTCGCGGCCGGCCAGGCGCATCGTGGACCACCAGTGCGGGCCGACCCGGTCGCGGACCTCCTCCCAGCCGCCGCCCGTCACGAACTCCTCCTCGGAGTACGCGGCGATGCCGCTGCTGCCCGAGGAGCCGGGTGCGCGCGGGATGGGATCGAGGTTGGCGTCGACGAGCACCAGGCGGGAGACCAGCCGGGGATGCCGGGCCGCCAGGACGATCGCCACCGAGCCGCCCATACTGTGGGCGATCACTTCGGCGGCCGAGACGCCCGCTGCCGTCAGGGCGCCGGCGAGCGCGTCGGCATGGGACTCCAGGGCGTAGTCGAAGTGCGCCGGGCGGTCGCTGATGCCGTGGCCCAGCAGGTCGACCAGCAGCGAACGGCGACCGGCCAGGCGCGGATCGACCGCGACTTCCGTGAAGTAGGCGGGCGAGGTGGCGCCCAACCCGTGCACATAGACGCGCGCGGGCTCCCGCCCCGGCAGTTCGACCCAGCGGATTCGATCGCCCTCGGGCGTTACGGCGGCGCTGCGCACGGTCGGTGTCCCCCGGGTCATGACGTCGGTGTCGGTGGACAGCCAAGAGTAGTCTGCGGCATGGAGTTCTTCTGCTACCACCGCGACCGGCCCGGCTCCCTGCCGCTGCGCGAGGAGCTGGGGGAGGCGCACTGGGCCTACATGGACCGGTACGAGGCGAAGTTGATCGCCCGCGGGCCGACCTTCGCCCCCGACGGGGAGTCGCCGAGCGGCAGCGTTCACATCGTCGACCTGCCGGACCCCGCGGCCGCCCGCGCGTTCGCCTTCGACGAGCCCAACTACCAGGCCGGTGTGTACCGGGACGTGCTGCTACGGCGATGGCGCAACCTGCTGGGCCGCACCATGTGGGACTTCCCCGGCGGCCGTACGGGCGATGACCGCCACCTCGTCCTGGGGCTCGGCTCGGGCCCGGCCGCCGACCTCGACGTACCGCCCGGCCACCACGAACTGATCGCGTACGGGCCGCTGTTGTCCGACGACGGTGCCATGTGGCTGGGCACGGCGGCGCTGGTGCGGGCGCCGGACGCGGAGGCGGCGCGTTCCGTGCTGACCCGGGAGAAGTACGACGACATCGAGGTGCACGACTGGGAGTTCGGCGGACGCCGGTGAGGCGCGGAGCGGGGCGGGGCTGGGGAGGGAAGGGGACCGCTCGGTGCGCGAACGGCCCCCGCGGTACGTGCCGGGTGCGCCCGGCGTCAGCCCTGTTCCACGCCCAGGGTCAGCGTGCCCGCGTAGCCGGCGGACGTCGTGCTGCCGAGCGGGGTGAGGGTGAGGAGGCCCGAGGCCGCGCCTCCGTCGTCGTAGATCGAGTCCCGGGCCAGGGTGGTGCGCGGGACCGTGTTGACCTTGTACGTGGAGAGTGCCGCGACCCTGGCCGTGATCGTCTCGGCGAAGAAGAGCTGGCCGGTGTGGAGTTCCCGGCCGCCGGTGAAGGAGCCGTCAGGGGTCAGGGTCACGTTGGTGTGGACCTTGATGTGGATGTGCACGCAGCGGCCCCGGTACCAGCCGGGGTAGACCGTGGTGATCGCCGCGACTCCGCGCGCGTCGGTGAGGACGCCGCCGCGCAGGAACGTGCCGTTGTCGGGTTCGTCGTGGCCGTTGTCGCCCACGAAGCCGGAGTACTCGCCGAGGGCGTCGCAGTGCCAGATCTCCACCAGGGCGTTCTTGAGCGGGGCGCAGGTGTCGTCGTCGACGACCGTCAGCGTCAGCTTCAGGGGGATGCCCGTCTTGTCCTCCCGGATGTCGGAGCGGACGTACTGGCCGTCGAGGTAGTACGGGCCTTCGGTCAGCTCCTTCGTCAAGGTGCAGACGGCTGCGGCGGCGACGGGGGCGGTGGGCCCGGTCTCCTGGGTGCCCGGGTCGGCCGGGGTGACCGCGGCGCCGACGGCCAGCGTGGCGGCGGTGGCGCCGGTGGCGAGCAGAACGGTGCGGCGGCCGATGGGGGTGTCGGGGTGCTTCTTCGGAGTTTCTGTCATGGACACGGCAGAGTAGAGGCGGAATCTGTCGGCGGGCTGTGAGTTCGGCAAAGTGCTGCGGCGTCAAGTATCTGACGAGACAGGTACTTTACGGGTCCCGGTGGGCCACTCGCTTCTTCGCAGTGTCGTGCTTCCGCGGCCTGCATCAAGGGCGCTTCGCGTCGCCTTCGGCGATGGCCCTGCGGGCCACCCTTGACCCAGGCCGCTCCAGCACGGGGGAGAAGCGAGCGAGCGGCCGGGGAGAAACGGGTGGCCAGGGGCGTCAGGCCCGCTGGTGGGTGGCGTGGCTGTCCGGCGTTGTGGGACGCGCCAGCGGAGTGGCGGCACGCCGGGTCGGCTCAGCGGCCTGCGGGCCGTCAGGAGTGGCGCATCGGCAGGGGGTGGGCACGCCGGGTGGGTTCGGCGGCTGACGGCTGTCGACCGCACACTGGCCCTCATGCCCAGTCAGAAGGGGTGGGCCCTGTGGTGTTTGGAGCGGATGGGCCAAGAACGCCGACAGGTTGGCCGGTCAGTGCCGGGTGGTGTGACCCGAACGCTCCAAAAGTGCCCGGCACCCCCGCCCCCACACCACCGTTCGCCGCTGAGCCCGCCCGGCGTGCGGGCGAGGCGCGAGTGCGTTCGCCCGATGCCGATCGGCGATGCAACGGGCCGTTGACCGCAGGCAGGCCTGGCCACCCGCCTTTCCGGGCCGCTCGCTCGCTTCTCTCCCGTGCTGGAGCGGCCTGGGTCAAGGGTGGCCCGAAGGGCCATCGCCGAAGGCGACGCGAAGCGCCCTTGATGCAGGCCGTGGAAGCACGACACTGCGAAGAAGCGGGCGGCCCCGACGGTTGCTACCTGGCGGCGTGGGTGAGGAAGGCCGCCCAGGTGGTGGGGGAGAGGGTGAGCCGGGGGCCCTGCTCGTTCTTGGAGTCGCGGATGTGGACGGCTTCCGGGGAGGTGGCTATCTCGACGCAGTCGCCGTCGCCGCCACTGCTGTAGCTGGACTTGCGCCAGATCATGTCCGACGTGCTCATGGCTGCAGGCGTTGCCGCTCCGCCCTGGCAGCCCACTGCGCCTCGATCTGATCGTCGTCCAGGGGAGGGAGCAGCACCAGCTCGCCGAACTCCTCCCGGCTCAGCCCCGCGTGCTCGCGCAAGCCCTGGACCACCGCCCCGAACGTGCGCAAGCTGTCCGAGGACTCCGGCTCGCCACCCGTTCCCGCCCCCACCGTGCCATCGACCACCGTCGATCACCTCCCGGGCGCCATGGTTACGGCACGTCACCAGTACTGTCCAGCCAGTGACCGCGTACGCTGCGCCGGCGTACGCGGCTGCGACCTCGCGCAATGGGGGTCGGGGCGCGGGAAATTGGCCGTATGGCAGCACCTGGCTCGCCGACCGGTGGGAGGTCCTGGAGTGGAAGCCGTCGCCCGGCAAGACCGTGCGGGCCGAGGTCAGACTTTTCCCGGCACCCTGAAATAGCCTTCTGTGCAATGGGGTTGGCGATGGCATGACCAAGAAACCCGCACCCCGCCTTCTGTCCGACGCAGCCCTCTCCGACCTGCTCGGTGCGCAGCAGTTCGGCACGCTCGCCACCGTCAAGCGCAGTGGCCACCCCCACCTGACCACCATGCTGTACAGCTGGGACGCCGAGTCCCGCACGGTGCGGTTCTCGACGACGGCCGACCGCGTCAAGGTCAAGCACCTGCGGCGCGAACCGCGTGCGGCACTGCATGTGCAGGGCACGGACGTCTGGTCGTTCGCCGTCGCCGAGGGTGAGGCCGAGGTCTCCGAGGTCACGGCGGTCCCTGGCGACTCGGTCGGCCGGGAACTGCTCGCGATGATCCCGGCGGGCGCCGCACCGGAGGTCGAGGACGCCTTCCTCAAGCAACTGGTCGACGAACGGCGCCTCGTCGTCAGGCTGAAGGTGGACCGGCTGTACGGGACCGCGCTCGACATCGAGGGATAGGGCTGCGGCGCGCTGAGCGCATGAACGGGCGCCGTCGCCGTCCGAGTGCCCCGGCACGGGTGCTCGGACGGCGCGACAGAGGTGTTACCCCGCCTGCCCCATCCCCGCCGCATTGGGCCAGTTCTGGGCCGCGGGCCAGCCCGTGGCCGGGGCCGGTGTCAATCCGTTCGTGCCCCGTACCTGCGCGGCCGTCAGGCCGCCGCGGGCCGGGACGCCGGGCGGTGTGGGGCCGGTGAACGGTGCGGCCATGGGCGACGACGCGGGGACGGGGGCCGGCGCCGGAGCAGGGACCGGCGCCGGGGCTTGGGCCACGGGGGCCAGGGGCGGTGCCGGGGCGGCCATCGGCTGGGGAGCGGGCTGCGCCATCGGCTGGGGTATCTGCGGCTGCGGTATCTGCGGCTGGGGTATCTGCGCCGCAGCCGGCATCGGCATCCCGCCGCCCGCACCCGCCGGTACGGCGGACGCGGCGGCGGGGAGCGGCATGCCGATGCCGGTGGCCGGAGTGGGGGCCGGGGCGGGCACCAGTCCCGGCCCGCCGACGGCACCCGTGCTCGCGGCGGCAGGGGCGGGCGCCTGTGCGGGGGAGAAGCCCTGGCCGCCGCCCGTTCCCGTGCTCGCGGCAGCCGGAGTCGCGACGAGCCCCGGCCCCCCGGCCGTCGCCGCGGCGGCGGGCATGGGGGTCGGCACCGCTGCCGGGGCCGCTCCCATCGCCTGGGCCGCGAGCCCCCGCATGCCCGACCCGTTCGTCTCGCTCACCAGCCGGTCCACGGCCGCCGTACCCGAGCTGTAGCTGGTCCCATTGCCCAGCTCGGGTACGGCGGCTCCCCTCCTGGACGTCCCGTAGAGCACCTGTTCCAGGCCGGACACCAGGCGACGCACGTCCACCTGGGGGCGCACCACGAGACGCAGGAAGCGGCTGGACGAACCGATCTTGTTGCCGCACTCGCGGACCAGGATGCGGTGCTCGGTGAGCATCCGGTCCCGGACCACCGTGCCCTCGGCGCCCACGGGGAGGCGCACGAAGAGGAAGTTGCCCTGCGACGGGTAGACCGTCAGCCCGGGCAGGGAGGACAGCTGGCCGGCCATGTCGAGGCGGTCGCGGCGCACCTGCTGGAGGCTCTGCGCGTACTCGGCGCCGTGCTCCTTGAGCATGAAGACGACGTGCTCGGCGAAGGAGTTGAGGTTCCACTTCGGCAGCATCGAGCGGATCCGGCCCGCGAGCGCCGGGTTGGCGACGAGGTAGCCGAAGCGGATGCCGTGCAGGCCGAAGTTCTTGCCGAGACTGCGCAGCACGACCACGTTGGGCCGCAGCATCGCCTCCTGGACGACCGACGGCTCGGCCTCGGCGTCCGCGAACTCCAGGAACGACTCGTCGATGACGACCAGGTCGAGGTCGGCCATGGCGTCCATGAACTGCACGATGGCGTGCTTGTGCAGGAAGCCCCCGTCGGGGTTGTTCGGGTTGCAGATGACGGCGACGCGGGTGCCGCGGGCCCGGATGAACTCGGCGTACTGCGCGAGGTCGAGGGCGAAGCCGCTGGACTCCTGGAGCGGGAACATGTCGACCCGCTTGCCGGTCTCCATGGGCTGGTCGGTCCAGCGGCCGAAGGTGGGGACGGGCACGGCGAGGGACTCGCGGACCAGCAGGTGGTCGATCCAGGTGATGAGCTCGGTCGAGCCGTTGCCCATGGCCACGCACTGCGGCGGCAGCTGGAGCAGGCTGCACAGCTCGGCCGTGATGGTGTCGGCGCTGCTCGGGTAGTACGTGATGATGTCGCGCAGCCGGCCCGCCATGTCCTCGAACATGGCCGGGGTCGGGAAGTAGGGGTTGCAGGGGATACAGAAGTCCACGGGGCCGGCTCCCTCGCCGCCCTCCCGTGTCAGAGCCGCCATCGACGGGCTGTGAGCCGCGGTACTGCGGAACAGCGACGTGACGTTGTCGGCCATGGAACCTCCGTATGGGGCGGGTCCGTTGGGGACGGACGGACCCGACGTTTAAGGGCGGCCCGCGCGGGGGAGCGCGGGCCGCCCTTTCATACGGAGATCACGGTGACACCGTTCAACCGTCGGTAAAACGGTCGGGAAATGTGTTTAATCCGTGAAGACCTGTCAGTGGCCTCAGCAGCCGAACGTGTGGATCGTGGTCGTCCGGTACGTCTGTCCGGGCCGCAGCACCGTCGACGGGAACTTCGGCTTGTTCGGCGAGTCCGGGAAGTGCTGCGTCTCCAGGCACAGCGCGTCGCCCTGCCGGTAGGTGCGGCCGGACGGGCCGGTCAGCGTGCCGTCGAGGAAGTTGCCCGAGTAGAACTGCAGGCCCGGCTCGTTCGTGGCGATCTTCAGGGTGCGGCCGGAGGCCGGGTCGCGCAGGGTCGCCACGTGCTCGGGCCGTGCGGTGATGCCCTTGTCGAGCACCCAGTTGTGGTCGAAGCCCTTGGCGGTCACCAGCTGCGGGTGCGAGGTGCGGATGTCCCGGCCGATCGGCTTGGTCCGGCTGAAGTCGAACGGCGTGCCCGCGACCTTGGCCAGCTCGCCCGTCGGGATCAGGCCCGCGTCGGTGGGCGTGTAGCGGGAGGCGGCTATCTGCAGCTCGTGGTCCTCGATCGTGCCGCTGCCCTCGCCGGCCAGGTTCCAGTAGACGTGGCTGGTGAGGTTGACGACGGTGGCCTTGTCCGTGGTGGCCTCGTAATCGATGCGCCAGTCACCGTGCCGGGTGAGCGTGTACGTCACCTTCGTCTTCAGCGTGCCCGGGTAGCCCATCTCGCCGTCGACACTCGTGTAGTACAGGTGCAGGCCGACGTCGGAGCCCTTCACGAACGGCTCGACGTCCCACACCCGCTTGTCGAAGCCCTGGGTGCCGCCGTGCAGGCTCTGCTCACCGTCGTTCACGGACAGCTGGTAGTTCTTGCCGTCGAGGGTGAACTTGCCCTTGCCGATGCGGTTGCCGTAACGGCCGATCAGGGCGCCGAAGTACGGGGTCTTCGCGACGTAGTCCGCGAGGTTGTCGAAGCCCGCGGAGACGTTGGCGTAGCGGCCGCGGCGGTCGGGGATCTCCAGGGACTGGACGACACCGCCCCAGGAGAGGACCTTCAGGCGCGTGCCGCCGTTCTCCAGTGACCAGCTGTAGACCTTCGTGCCGTCGGCGAGCTTGCCGAAGAGCGTCTTCACCGGCTTCCTGCCTCCCGTGGCGTGTGCCGTACCGCCGAGCGTGGTGGCGGCGATGCCCGCCGCCGCTGCTCCCGCGATGACCGTGCGTCTGTTCAGTTCCATGCGTGCGGCTCCCGAATAAGGAAAGGGCCCCGCCTTCCGGCGGGGCCCAGAGCTGACTTACGAACCGACCTTGCGCTTGTTCCACACGTCGAACCCGACCGCCGCCAGCAGCACGAGGCCCTTGATGACCTGCTGCCAGTCGGTGCCGATGCCGACGAGGTTCATACCGTTGTTCAGCACGCCCAGGACCAGGCCACCGATGATCGCGCCGAGGACGGTGCCGACACCGCCGCTCATCGACGCCCCGCCGATGAACGAGGCCGCGATCGCCTCCAGCTCGAAGTTGAGGCCGGCCTTGGGAGAGGCCGCGTTGAAGCGGGCGGCGAAGACCAGACCCGCCAGGGCCGCGAGCATGCCCATGTTCAGGAAGACAAGGAAGGTGACCTTCTTGTCCTTCACGCCCGACAGCTTGGCCGCCGGGAGGTTGCCGCCGATCGCGTAGATGTGGCGGCCGATGATCGCGTTGCGCATCACGTAGCCGAAGCCGACGAGCAGCACGCCCAGGATGAGCAGCACGATCGGGGCGCCCTTGTAGCTGGCCAGCAGCATGGTGAGGGTCAGCACCGCGGCGCCGATCGCGACCAGCTTCAGCAGGAACAGCTTGGCGGGCGGGACGTCCAGGTTGAACTCCTGCTGCCGCTTGCGGTCCCGGACCTCCTGGAAGATCACGAAGGCGATCATCGCGAAGCCCAGCAGCAGCGTGAGGTTGTGGTAGTTGGTCTTCGGACCGACCTCGGGCAGGAACCCGTTGGCGACCTTCTGCAGCCCGTCGGGGAACGGGCCGAGGGTCTGGCCCTCCAGGAAGATCTCCGTCAGACCGCGGAAGATCAGCATGCCCGCCAGGGTCACGATGAACGACGGTATGCCGCCGTACGCGATGAAGAACCCCTGTACGGCGCCCGCGACCGCGCCCACGGCCAGGCACAGCACCACGGCGAGGGGCCAGGGCAGATCCTGTTTGACCATGAACACCGCGGCCATGGACCCGACGAACGCCGTCAGCGATCCGACCGACAGGTCGATGTGGCCGGCGATGATGACCAGCATCATGCCGATCGCGAGGATCAGGATGTAGCTGTTCTGCAGCACCAGGTTGGAGACGTTGCGCGGCAGCAGCAGGTCACCGTCGGTCCACACGGCGAACAGGACCACGATCAGGCCCAGGGCGATCAGCATGCCGTACTGCCGCATGTTGCGGCGCATGCCGTCCATCACCAGCTGCAGCAGGCCGTCGCCCCCGGCCCCGCCGCTCTTGCCCGGCGGCGCGGGGGCCGGGCTCTTGGCGGTCACGTCCGTGCTCATCGGGTTACCTCTTTGTCCTTCGTCATCTGACGCATCAGCGATTCCTGGGAGGCCTCGGCCCGCGAGAACTCACCCGTCAGCCGCCCCGCGGCCATCGTGTAGATGCGGTCGCACATACCGAGCAGCTCGGGCAGCTCGGAGGAGATGAAGACGACCGCCTTGCCCTGGGCGGCCAGCTGGTCGATGACCGTGTAGATCTCGTACTTGGCGCCGACGTCGATACCGCGGGTCGGCTCGTCCAGGATCAGCACGTCCGGACCCGAGAAGATCCACTTGCTGAGGACGACCTTCTGCTGGTTGCCGCCGGACAGCTTGCCGACCGGCTCGAACACCGTCGGCGCCTTGATGTTCATGGACTTGCGGAAGCCCTCGGCGACCTGCCGCTCCTCGTGCTCGTCGACCACACCGCGCCTCGCGACCTTGCCCAGGGCGCTCAGCGAGATGTTCCGGTTGATGGTGTCGATGAGGTTGAGGCCGTAGTGCTTGCGGTCCTCGGTGACGTACGCGATGCCGTGCTTGACCGCCTCGGGGACGGTCTTCGTACGGATCTCCTCGCCGTCCTTGAGGACCGTGCCGTCCGCGTACCGGCCGTAGGTCCGCCCGAAGACGCTCATCGCGAGTTCGGTACGGCCGGCGCCCATCAGACCCGCGATGCCGACGATCTCGCCCCGACGCACCTGGAGGGACACGTCGTCGACGACCTTGCGCTGCTGGTCGATGGGGTGGTGCACGGTCCAGCCGCGGATCTCCAGGGCCGGGGCCGCGCCCTCCTCGGGCTCGTGCGGCGACCGCTCCGGGAAGCGGTGCTCCAGGTCGCGGCCCACCATGCCGCTGATGATCCGGTCCTCGGAGGTCTCCTCGGCCTTCACATCGAGGGTCTCGATCGTCTTCCCGTCGCGCAGGATCGTCACCGAGTCGGCGACCTTGCGGATCTCGTTGAGCTTGTGGGAGATGATGATCGAGGTGATGCCCTGCTTCTTCAACTCCAGGATCAGATCCAGGAGTTTGCCGCTGTCCTCGTCGTTCAGGGCGGCGGTCGGCTCATCCAGGATGAGCAGCTTCACCTTCTTCGACAGGGCCTTCGCGATCTCCACGAGCTGCTGCTTGCCCACGCCGATGTCGGCGACGCGGGTGTCCGGGTGGTCGGCCAGACCGACCCGGCGCAGCAGCTCGCTCGCGTGCCGCAGGGTCTCGGTCCAGCTGATGATCCCCCGGGTGGCGTGCTCGTTGCCGAGGAAGATGTTCTCCGCGAGGGAGAGGTAGGGCACCAGGGCCAGCTCCTGGTGGATGATCACGATGCCGCGTTCCTCGCTGGCCCGGATGTCCTTGAACTGGCAGACCTCTCCCTCGAAGAGGATGTCGCCCTCGTACGTGCCGTGCGGGTGGACGCCGGAGAGGACCTTCATCAAGGTCGACTTGCCGGCGCCGTTCTCCCCGCAGATGGCGTGGACCTCGCCCTGGCGGACGGTCAGTGTGACGTCCGACAGCGCCTTGACGCCGGGAAAGGTCTTGACGATCGAGCGCATTTCCAGGACGGGTCCCGCCATGGTCGTGCCTTCCAATCAGTGGTGGAGCGTCGGTCGGTGGCGGGGACTACTTGAGGTCGCTCTCCTTGATGTAGCCGGAGTCGACGACCTCCTTCTGGTAGTTCGACTTGTCCACCGCGACCGGCTCCAGCAGGTAGGCGGGGACGACCTTCGAACCGTTGTCGTAGGTCTTGGTGTCGTTGACCTCGGGCTTCTTCTTGTTGAGCAGCGCGTCGACCATGTTCGAGGACACCTTGGCGAGCTGACGGGTGTCCTTGTAGACGGTCATCGACTGCTGGCCTGCGATGATCGACTTCACCGAGGCGACCTCGGCGTCCTGGCCCGTGACGACCGGCAGCGGCTTGCTCTTGGAGCCGTAATCGTCGGACTTCAGCGCCGAGAGGATGCCGATGGAGATGCCGTCGTAGGGGGAGAGGACGGCGTCGACCCGCTGGCTCTTGTAGGCAGACGTCAGGATGTCGTCCATGCGCTTCTGGGCGGTGCCGCCGTCCCAGCGCAGTGTGGTGACCTGGTTGAGCTTGGTCTGGCCGGAGCGGACGACGAGCTGCTTCTTGTCGATGTACGGCTGCAGGACGTTCATCGCGCCCTGGAAGAAGTAGCGGGTGTTGTTGTCGTCGTTGGAGCCGGCGAACAGCTCGATGTTGAAGGGGCCCTTCTTGGAGCCGTCCTTCAGGCCGAGCTTCTCGACGATGTAGGTGCCCTGGAGCTCGCCGACCTTCTCGTTGTCGAAGGAGGCGTAGTAGTCGACGTTCTGCGTGCCGAGGATCAGGCGGTCGTAGGAGATGACCGGGATGTTCGCGTCCTTGGCCTGCTGGAGCACGTTGTTCATCGACTTGTTGTCGATCGCGGCGATGATCAGCGCCTTGACGCCCTGCGTGATCAGGTTTTCGACCTGCGAGACCTGCTGGTCGGGGTCGTCCTCGCCGTAGACCAGCTTGGTCTTGTAGCCCTTGGACTCGAGGTCGGCGACGACGTTCTTGCCATCGGCGATCCAGCGCTCGGAGGACTTGGTCGGCATCGCGATGCCGATGGTGGCGCCCTTGGTGTCGCCCCCGCTTTCCTTGCTGCCGCCCTCGCCGCTCTGGCCGCAGGCGGACAGGGTCAGGGCGAGGGAGGCGGCTCCGGCTATGGCGGTGAGAGCGGCTCTGCGGTTACGCATGATCATCATCCTTGATCTGTGGCAGGGCTCGGTCTCAGGCGCGAAGTCGATCCGGGTGGTCGTGCCGGAAAGACCGAGAAGAGATGTGGTGGATTGTGGTCGGCTGTGTCTTCTTTTGTAAGCCGAGTAGCCGGAACGTTATGACGAGGTTTCGAAACGTTGCAGATCGCCCGGCAGGCGGGACCCCAGCGGCGCCATGTCGCCGTCCGCTCCGTGGCGGGCCAGGAGGTCCAGGGCGAGCCGTCCGCGGCGCACCCGCTCCTTGGCCGTGGCCAGGGTCAGCTCCCGCATGTGCTGCCCGTACGGGTAGATCCCGGGGGTCTTGGACAGGCCGAACTTCAGGTACAACGGGGCCCCGCGTCTGATGAGTTCGGCCACCTCGTACATGCGGATGTAGCCACCGAGGTCGTCGGGAGCCTCGATGTACATGTCCATCGGCGCGCCCGACACCCGGCGGATCTCGGTGAGGTGATCGAGCGTCAGGTCGCTGGGCACGTTGACCGAGTCGGCGCCGAGGCGCTCGTACACCGCGTAGGCGGCCGGGTTGACCGGGCCGATGAGCGCGGAGACCTTGAGTGTCGTGTCGGCCGGGATGATCCCCGCGGCCCGGGCCCGGTGCAGCGTCCAGAGCACGCCCTCGTCGGCGACGAGCAGGCACTTGACGCCCAACTCGGTTGCCCTGACGGCGTCTTCGACGCAACCGGCGACAGCGTCGTGGCCGCGGGCGCGCAGCCCGGCCCCCCGTGAGTCGGTGCGCGTGGACCCGCCGATGTCCCAGGTGCCGCGCGGGCCGGTGAACAGGCAGAGCTCGATGTCGCGCTCACCGGTCGACTCGACCATCTCGGTGATCTCGGCGTCGGACAGCATCCAGACGCCGCTGCCCTGGCTGATCCGGTGGATCGGCACGTCCAGCCGCGAGGCCTCCTTCAGGACCACCGCGAGCGCCTCGGGGCCCTCGCAGGAGGGGATCTCGGTGCGCCAGCGGCCGCCGCCGGGGAAGGAGTGTGCGGAAGTGTCGGCCGGGTCGGGGGCGGGCGCGCTCAGACCCAGCGCGGTGAGGGCCGGCTCACCGGGCCTGCGGGCTGCCGTGGCGGAAGCGTCGGTCACAGGACTGTCCTTCGGTTCGATATTTCGGACGAGGTTCACGGCTCTGAGTGGGGCAGGGCTGAGCACGGGCACGGCCGCGCGGAGGGCGCAGCCGGACAAGGGGTAGAGCTGGTGTACGCCGGTACGGGAGCCGTCAGGTTGCTCCCGTACCGGCGTACGTCTAGGGGCGGAGCAGGACCTTGCCCACCTTCGGATCGCCGGCCCCGACCAGCTCGATGGCCTGCGAGAACTCGGTGAGCGGCAGCTCGTGCGTCACCAGCGGCAGCGGATCGAGCAGACCGGCGGCGAACACCCGCACCGTGTGCGCCCAGGCGTCCGGCGGCGCGCCGAAGACGGTGTGCACCTCCAGCTGCTTCACGACGAGGTCGGTCGGGTCGAGGCCCTCGGCGCCCGACGCGGGGATGCCGGTCAGGACCAGCCGCCCGCCGCGCCGGAGCAGACCGGCGGAGATCCGGGCGGCGTCCGCGGACCCGGCCGTCTCGATCACCACGTCGATGTCGTCCGGGAGTTCCTGGTCCTTCGTCCGGAAGTCCGTCGCGCCGTACTGGCGCGACAGCGCCTCACGGTCCCGGCGGGTGCCGACGACCAGCAGCTCGGACGGCGAGTTGGCCTTCAGGAACTGCACGGCGAACATGCCGAGGGTGCCGGTGCCGACCACGGCGACGCGCTCGCCGGGCTGGGCGTTGCCCTTCAGCGCGGCGGCCGCGATGCAGGCGGCGGGCTCCAGGAGGGCCGCGGCCGTGAGGTCGCAGTCGTCCGGGAGGGCGTGCAGGAGACGGGCCGGGAGGGTCAGCGTGGCCGCCATCGCGCCCGGCTGGGTGAACCCGGTCTCCTCGTACCCGGCCGTGCACAGGGTCGTGTCGCCCGCGTGGCAGCGGTCGCAAACCTGACAGTTTCGAAAGCCCTCGCCGACGACCTTGCGGCCCACGAGCGACGCCGGGACACCGGCGCCCACGGCCTCCACCGTCCCGGACCACTCATGGCCCGGGGTCAGCGGATAGCGCACATAGCCCTCGGGGCGATTGCCCTGGTAGACCTCGCGGTCGCTGCCGCAGATCCCGGCGGCGTGCACCCGCACCAGGGCTTCGCCGGCCTCGGGCCGCCGCGGCTCGTGCGGGACGAGCCGGTGCTCGCCCGGGGCGTCGACGACGACCGCGGTGCTCACTTCGAGCCCTTCGGCTTGCGCTGTTCCCAGCCCTCCGCCCAGAGGTCGAAGCGGGCCTGCTGCTGCGGGAACTCGGCGGCGGCGTCGACGTCCAGCTCCACACCGAGGCCCGGGGCGTCGGAGAGGTGGAAGCAGCCGTCCTCCGGGTTCACCTGCGGGGCGCCCTTGACCACCTTCTTGATCTCCGCGTCGGCGAAGTCGTTGAAGTGCTCGAGGATCTTGAAGTTCGGGGAGGTGAAGCCGACCTGCAGAGACGCGGCGGTCAGCACCGGGCCGCCCACGTTGTGCGGAGCGACCAGCATGTAGTGAGTCTCGGCGGTCGCCGCGAGCTTGCGGGTCTCCCAGATGCCGCCGATGTGGCCGACGTCCGGCTGGATGATGTCGACGGCCTGGCTCTCGAACAGCTCGCGGAACTCGATCCGGTCGTGGATGCGCTCACCGGTGGCGACCGGCATGTCGACCTTGGCGGCGACCTTCTCCAGCGCCTTGAGGTTCTCCGGCGGGACCGGCTCCTCCAGCCACGCCGGCTTGAACGGCGCCAGTTCCTTGGCAAGGCGCACGGCCGTGGCGGGAGAGAAGCGGCCGTGCATCTCCAGCATCAGCTCGGCCTCGGGGCCGATGGCGTCGCGGACGGCCTCGATCAGCGAGACCGCGTACAGGGTCTCCTTGTGGTCCAGCTCGAAGTGGCCGGTGCCGAAGGGGTCGATCTTCAGCGCCCGGTAACCGCGCTCCATCACGCCCCGGGCGGCCTTGTGGTACGCCTCCGGGGTGCGCTCGGTGGTGTACCAGCCGTTGGCGTACGCCTTGACCTTGTCGGTGACCTTGCCGCCCAGCAGCTGCCAGACGGGGACGCCGAGGGCCTTGCCCTTGATGTCCCAGCAGGCCATCTCGATCACGGCGATGCCGGACATGACGATCTCGCCCGCACGGCCGTAGTCGCCGTACTTCATGCGCTTGACGAGGTCCTCGACGGCGAAGGGGTCGGAACCGAGGATGTGGTTGGTCTCGGCCTCCCGCAGGTAACCGAGGAGGGCGTCGGTGTGTCCCAGCATCCGGGTCTCGCCGACTCCGGTGATCCCCTCGTCGGTGTGCACCTGGACGTAGGTCAGGTTGCGCCACGGCGTCCCGACCACGTGTGTGCTGATTCCGGTGATGCGCACGGCGGTTGTCCCTCGCAGCTTCGTCGGCTCGTTCTGTCAGTTTGTTCCTGCAGCGTCCCGTTCGCGTTCCGGCGCCTCGTCTTGTTCGAGATTTCGGCACACGTTCGAAATGCTGGCGTGACAGTAAGGATCGGGCGGTGGGGGTGTCAATGGGTGGCGCACATAACGGTTTCGACAGTTTCGAAACCACGGAGCGACCGTGTCCCTACACAACCTTCACAGTTGGATCTAGGAACGTGACCGGCGCGGAACTTAATCTTCCCGCGTCATGGACTACTGCGACCCGTGCCGACGGCACCTCAACGGCGCCCTCGCCTGCCCGGGGTGCGGCACCTCGGCCGACCCGCTGCGTCGGAGCGACCCGGTGTACGGCGGGTACGACGCCACCGCCCCGGGGCACACCGGCGACGGGCCGGAGGGACCGTCCGGACAGCACGAGTCGCACGCCCCCGACGACGGGCACCACGACGCATACGGCGAGGGACGTGGCGACGCGTACGACGACGGGCACGACGGCCCGTACGGCGACGGACGTGACGACGCATACGGCGACGGACACCACGACCCGTACGGCGATGACGACGGCGAGCGCGCGGGGCGCGCGGCCCGGCGGGGCGGACGTGGGCGCGGTCCGGCCCCCGACGGTCCGGGCGGGTCGAGCAGACGGGACCGCAAGGCCGCGGCGCACCGCCGCCGGCGCCGCCGCACCCTGTTCGTGGCCGCCGGGTTCGTACTGGCGGCCGGCGGCCTGAGCCTCGCGGAACTCGGCCTGGACGCCCCCGGTTCGAATCCGAGACCGGCCGCGGCCGGGGGCGAGTCGGCGGACGGGGACGCCTCGCCCGAGGCGGGGGCGCCGGGAAGCGGTTCGGGTGGCAAGAGGGCCGGGACCGACGGCCCGTCAGACTCCGCTTCGCCGACGGCGTCTGACTCACCGTCCGCTTCCGCATCCCCGAAGGGCGAGAACTCGGAGTCCCCCAAGGGCGGCGAACCCTCGAAGGATCCCGAGTCGGCGGCGGGAGGTGCTCCCAGCGGCCCGGCGCCCGCCCCCACGGCAGCCCCGCCCACCTCGGGCCCGGGTCCCGGTCCGACCGCGGATCCGACCACCCAGCCCCCGCAGCCGGAGCCGTCCGCTTCCGAGCCGTGCAAACGGTTCCTCTGGTGGTGCACGTAGCGTCCGCTCGGCCGATTGCGCGAGGCGGCACCGATTGAGGCGCCGGCCACGAGTGCGCGGCCGCGGTCCGGCCACGCGGGCGGACAGCCCGCGACGGGAGCGGTTCCGCTCCTTGCCGGGATCCGAACGGCCCGTGCGCCGGTCGCGTCCGACCGCGTCGCGAGCAGGCCGCCCCACCCGGTCCTGCGCGGCGTAGTCCCTCGACGGCATCGCTCACGTACCCGCCGCGCCCCGAACAAGCCGCCGCACGCGGTCCTGAGCCACCGGATCTCCTGACGGCGGCGGCCCCTGCCTCAGTCCAGCATGCGCCGCAGCGCGTCCCGCAACGCCACCCGCTCCTCCTCGGAGAGCCCGGCCAGGGGCTCCCGGGCGAACCGCAGCGACTCCCGCAGGTTCCGGGCCACCTGCCGCCCCTCCGCCGTCGCCGCCGCCACCTTCACCCGGCGGTCGGAGGGGTTCGGCTGCCGCTCGACCAGGCCCCGCGCCTCCAGCCGGTCCACGATCCCCGTGACGTTCGACGGCTCGCACTTCAGCTGCTGGGCCAGCCTCCGCATCGGCAGCGGCTCGAGACACAGCAGGCTGAGCAGCCGCGCCTGCGCGCCGGTGAGGGCGTGCTCCGCCGCCGCGGACTCGTAGTCCTCGTGGAACCGCGCCACGACCTCCCCGATCAGCTCGACGACGTCGAGAGTCAGCTGATCCGGACGGGTGCCCGCCATTTCGGGCGTCGGTGTGGTGGAAGCCATGCCTTCGAGGGTACCCGGTTATTTGACAACCTGAAATTTTCAGGAGCATGGTTGTTTCAGGTACTGAAACATCGAGTCAGTGAGGTAAGGCGCATCATGACCGACACCCCCGCCCTCCCCGCCGTCAGCCGCGAGTGGCACCTGGCGAGCCGTCCCGTCGGCTGGCCGAAGCCCGAGGACTTCGCCTTCGTCGAGGTGGACGTACCGCAGCCCGGTGAGGGTCAGGTCCTCGTCCGGAACAAGTACCTCTCCGTGGACCCGTACATGCGTGGCCGGATGAGCGACGCCAAGTCCTACGTCGCCCCCTTCGAGCTGGGCAAGGTCATGCAGGGCGGTGCCGTCGGCGAGGTCGTGGCGTCGAACGCCGAGGGGCTGTCCGTCGGGGACCACGTGCTGCACTTCCTCGGGTGGCGCGAGTACGCGGTCGTCGGCGCGAAGAACGCCGTGAAGGTGGACGCGGACGCCGCGCCGCTGTCGACGTACCTCGGTGTACTGGGCATGACCGGCCTCACCGCCTACGCGGGCCTGCTGCGCACCGCCGCCTTCAAGGAGGGCGACACCGTCTTCGTGTCCGGTGCCGCCGGCGCCGTGGGCGGCCAGGTCGGCCAGATCGCCAAACTGAAGGGCGCCTCCCGGGTCATCGGCTCCGCCGGTTCGGACGAGAAGGTCAAGCTCCTCACGGAGGAGTACGGCTTCGACGCCGCCTTCAACTACAAGGAAGGGCCCGTCGCCGAGCAGCTGCGCGCCGCCGCCCCCGACGGGATCGACGTCTACTTCGACAACGTCGGTGGTGACCACCTCGAGGCGGCCATCGGCTCCCTCAACCAGGGCGGCCGGATCGCCGTCTGCGGCATGATCTCGGTCTACAACACCACCGAGCCCGCCCCGGGCCCGAAGAACCTCGCCCGCCTGATCGCCACCCGCGGCCGGATCGAGGGCTTCCTGGTCGGCGACCACTACGACCTGCAGCCGCAGTTCGTGCAGGAGGTCGCGCCCTGGGTCGCCTCCGGCGAGCTGAAGTACCGCGAGACGGTCGTCGAGGGCATCGAGAACAACCTGGAGGCGTTCCTGGGCGTTCTGCGCGGCGACAACACCGGGAAGATGATCGTCAAGCTCTGACGCCTTCCCTCGGGATTCCGGCATGCGGTAACTTGTTTCCGAATCCGTCCCGGTCCGGGCGCGAGCCGCGGCGGACGACCTAAGGAAACAACCGCATGCCGATCCAGCAGTCCGACGTCCTGTACACCGCCGTCGCCACCGCCGAGAACGGGCGCGACGGCCGGGTCGCCACCGACGACGGCAGGCTCGACGTCGTCGTCAACCCGCCGAAGGAGATGGGCGGGAGCGGCGCCGGCACCAATCCGGAGCAGCTGTTCGCCGCCGGGTACAGCGCGTGCTTCCAGGGGGCCCTCGGTGTCGTCGCCCGTCAGGAGGGGGCCGACCTCTCCGGTTCGACCGTGACCACGAAGGTCGGCCTCGGCAAGAACGGGGACGGCTTCGGGATCATCGTCGAGATCTCGGCCGCCATCCCGAAGGTGGACCGGGGGACCGCCCGGTCACTGATCGAGAAGGCCCACGAGGTCTGCCCGTACTCGAAGGCGACCCGCGGCGACATCACCGTGACGCTGGTCTGACCACGCTCGTTGCGTACGCGGAGGCCGCACCCTTGGACGTGGGGTGCGGCCTCCGTCCGTGCCGGGGCTCAGCGGTCCTCAGAGGGCGAGCGCCGCCGTGTGGACCGCCCGTACCAGCCGGCCGTTCTCCGGGGCCGCCCCGCCGGGGAAGGCGAACCGGCGGCGCGTGTAGCCGTAGGCGAGGCCGCTCCACGGGTCGGCGAAGGCCTGGGAGCCGCCCGCGCCGCTGTGCCCGATCGTTCCGGCACCGAGGAACGGGTGCCACGTGTCAGCCGTCATCTGGAAGCCGAGCCCGAACGACTTGTGGGCCCGGGCCACCAGGTCGTAGCCGGTCGAGTGGAACTGACCGAACTCCGCAACCGTGTCCGGCTTCAGCAGCGCCGGCTGTTCGTCCACCCCGCTGATCGTCGCCGCGTACATCCCCGCGAGGCCCCGCGCGGACGCCACCCCGCCCACCGACGCCGGGCCCTTGGCGCGGATCAGCGGCATGTTCGGAAGGGAGGCGAGGTCGGTCGGCTCCGCCGCGTTGCCGTTGAACGCGATCGAGGCCAGCGAGTGCGGGCCCGTGGGCGTGGCGTCGAGCTCGGCCCGCTGCTCGGGGGTCGGGTCCATCGGCTGGGTGCCCCGGAAGCGCGGTTCCTCGGGCGCGGGCAGGCCCAGGTGGAGATCCAGCCCGTACGGGATTCTGATCCGTTCCTGGTAGACCTCCTGGAGGGTGCGGCCGGTCGCCCGGCGTACGACCTCCGCGGCCAGGGCGCCGGCGACCAGCGCGTGATAACCGAACGCCGTGCCCGGGCGCCAGAACGGCCGCTGGTCGGCGAGGCGCTCGGCGAGCTGGCGGTCATCGGCAAGCTCCGCGAGCGTGAAGCCGGTATCGGTACCGACCACGCCCGCCCGGTGCGCCAGCAGGTCCCGCAGCGTCAGCGCGCCCTTGCCCTCGGCCGCGAACTCCGGCCAGTAGTACGTCACCTTGCGGTCCAGTTCGAGCGTGCCGTCCTGGACGAGCAGAGCCACGACCAGGTAGGCGGCGCCCTTGGTGGACGAGAACACACCGTAGAGGGCGTCGGCGTCGGTCCCCGCCCACAGGTCGACGACCTTCCGGCCGCGGACGTAGGCGCACAGCTGCCCCTCGTAGTCGGCCCGCTCCCCGGCGACGAACGCGGTGAACTCCTCGCGCACCGCCTCGAAGCCGTCCGCCACGCTGCCGTGGATCTCCCGCGTCATCCGCTCTCCTTGACTGAAGCGCTGTGTGCCACTGTGAACAATGCCCTTGCCACCTGCGGGAACTCCCCCTTGGGGTGGTCCCGGAAAAGTGGTTCGGTGCCGAACAGGACCGTGTTGTCCCCGCTCACGATGGAGGCCTGCCCGGCGGCAGCGGCGGGGCCGCCGGAACCGTCCCGCAGCGCCCGCCAGTGCCCGGAGACCAGTGGGTTCCCCCTCGCGTACGACTGCTCCACGCGGACACCGGGGCCCGCATCGGTGAACCAGAGCGGGGCGTAGACGAAGCCGCGGGCCGGTGCGTCCCGCGTGATGCCGCCGGAGTTGCGCACCCTCACTACGCCGTTCGCGTCCGCGTTGCCCTCCACCGGCTTGACCGCCAGCCGCCCCGCCGCCGCGTTCAGGGCCGCTCCCGCGGCGCCCCGGCCGACCAGGCCGTGCCCGTCGAGGAAGGCGTCCAGGGCCTGCCGGGCCGGCTCGGTGAGGTCCGCGCGGTCCAGGCCGGCGGACACGAACAGCACGTCCGCGCCCCGCCAGTCGAAGCCCGCGTTCAGGACGGCCGTCGAGACCGGCGTGACGTCGAAGCCCATCTCCCGCAGGGCGAACAGTTCACCCGGTGTGACGGCCGCGGCGACCCGCAGGCGGTGGAGCCGTGCCGTGCCGGACTGCCGGGCGGCCGTGAGGGAGACGTCGTGGGTGCGGGCGGCCGTACGCGCCTCGCGGCGGGCCGACGCCGGGACGATCGCGCTGCCGTCCGCCGCCCGCCGGACCGCGACGCCCGCCCGGAGCAGGGAGTTGAGGGCGGCGATCTCGCGCGGGTCGGTCAGGCGCAGCCGCAGGTCACCGTGCGCGGGCACGTGCGCGACGGGTGCGGCCTCGCCGACCGGGCGCAGGGGCGCGCCCCGCAGGCTGCCCGACGGCACCCGCTCGACCGTGGCGCCCCACAGGCTGCCCAGGCTCCAGCCGGAGATGTCGTACATCACCGAGACCTCGCCGCTGATGTCCCGGCCGTCGGCCAGCAGCGCGTTCGCCATACCGCGCTTGGGCTGGTGCAGGTCGACGACGTACGAGCCCCGGGGGTACGTCCGGCCGGCGAGCCGGAAGGGGCGGGTGGCGCGGGTGACGCGGACGTCGTTGGCCAGGAGGTGATCGACCAGGCGGGCGGCGGCCGGTCCCGAGCGTTGCGTGCGGGCGTCGCCGGACGGGATCACATAGGCGCGCGGGAACGTGGTCGTGTAGACGTCCTCCGGGCCGATGCCGGGCACGCCCGGGACCGTCTCCGGGGACACCGGCACCTGCGCGGCGCCCGCCGCGCCGCGCCGGAACACCTCGATCTGGTCGGAGATCAGGGTGCCGCGGTGCTCGTGGACGTGGTTCAGCGTCGCGCGGATCGCCGCGCCCGCCACGGCCGTGTTGACCGCCGAGCGGCGGCGCAGCTCGGGGACGGGCAGCTCGTCGTACTCGTCGTTGTTCACCGCCAGCGGGATCTCCACCGTGTGGGCGGCCACCGTGCCGTGGAAGGCCGCGTACTGCGGGGTGAAGATCGGCGGCCAGTCGTCCCAGCCCTCCTCCTGGTCGCGGAAGGGGATCTGCGCCGGCCGCACGCCGTCCTTCGCGGGTGTGTAGCCGAGGGCGTTGACCGCGGACTCCATGCCGAGGGCGTTGGCGTAGGTGTTCTTCAGGAAGAGGTCGTACTCGTAGTTCTCGCCGTGCGGGGGAGTGGTGGGCTCGATGAGGGTGCCGTTGACGTAGCCGTGCAGGTCGAGCAGGACGGCCGGCTGCGTGCCGAGCTCGATCTGCCGCATCGCGCGGGTCTCGGGCTGGGAGGCGGTGACGAAGTCGCGGTTGAGGTCGAAGCCGTTCGCGTTGGCGCGGGTACCGGCGATACGGCCGTCCGGGTTCGCCGTGATGTTGAAGTACAGGCGACTGTGCGCGAGGAGGTCCCTGGTCCTGGCGTCCTTCGCCGTGGCGAGCTGCTCGATGACCTTCAGGGAGGCGTCCGTGCCCTCCCACTCGTTGCCGTGGATGTTGCTGTTGACGAAGACCGGCGTCTTGTAATCCCGGCTGATCTCACGAGACTTCGCCGCTGTGGCGGGCGCGTTCCCGATCAGCTCGCGCATCCGTTCCTGGGCGCGGGCCTGCCGGACGGTCTCCGGGGCGGTGACGGTCACGAGGTAGAGGCGGTGGCCGCCGGCCGAGCGGCCCGTCACCTCCACGCTCACCCGGTCGCCGAGGCGCTGCAGGGCGTTCAGCTTCGGCGCGATCGCGTGGTACGGCGTGAGCCCCAGCTTCAGGGACGTGTCGCCGGGGTTCTCCGGGTCACTGGAGAGGGCCAGGCGGCGGGGGTAGGAGCGGATGGTGGCGGCGGTGGGGGCGTCCGCGGTCAACGCGCGTCGCGCCGCGCTCGCGGGAGCCCGTGCCGCCCGGTCGTCCACGGCGAAGCCCTCACGGGTGACGGGTAACGGGTCGGCGCCCGCGGGCCCGGGGGCGAGCAGGAGCGAACCCGCCGCGGCCAGGGCCAGGGCGGCGATCAGTGCAGGTCTCGCAGGAACGCTTCTCTCGGTGCGCACGCGTACCTCCTCCTGGGGCTTCCTGAGATCGGTACGGCGAGGTGTACCGGTTCGACTCAACGGCAACAAGAGCGCGTTGGTGTCACCCGTGACCCGGATGGCTCCCACCGGCGCGTCCGGCCTGACCTGGGCGACCCGTGACAGCGGTGTGACCGGAGCGCGTCAAGAGCGCGACACGGGCCCGGATAGGGTCTTCCCATGCGCGATCTAGGGGCGGGTTTCCGGTACCTCCTGAAGGGCCAGCGATGGGTGGCCCGGCACGGCAGGCAGTACGGCTTCGGGCTGCTCCCGGGGCTGATCACCCTCGTTCTCTACGCGGCGGCGCTCGTCGCGCTGGCCCTGTGGGGCGAGGCCCTCGTGGGCTGGGCGACGCCCTTCGCGGACGACTGGTCCAGCCCGTGGCTCGGCCTCTTCCGCGGCTTCCTGACCGCCGTGCTGTTCGCCCTCGGCCTGCTCCTGTCCGTCGTGACCTTCACCGCGGTGACCCTGCTGATCGGCCAGCCCTTCTACGAGAACCTCTCCGAGAAGGTCGACCGGGACGTGTCCCCGGACGGGCACGCCCCCGAGTCGGGGCTGCCGTTCTGGCGTGAGCTGTGGATCTCCGCCCGGGACAGCCTCCGGATCGTGCTGCGGGCCGCCCTGTGGGGGGTGCTGCTGTTCGCGTGCGGTTTCATCCCCGTGGTCGGGCAGACGGTCGTCCCGGTGATCGGGTTCGTCGTCACCGGGTTCTTCCTCACCGAGGAACTGACCGCCGTCGCCCTCCAGCGCCGCAGCGTCGAACTGCGCACCCGCCTCACCCTGCTGCGCTCCCGCAAGACCCTCGTCTGGGGCTTCGGCACGCCGCTCGCCGTGGCGTTCCTGGTGCCGTTCGTCGCGGTGTTCCTGATGCCGGGCGCGGTGGCCGGCGCCACCCTCATGGCACGTGACCTGCTCGGCGAGGACATCCGTGAGGGTGGCGAAGACGGCGAGGAGGGTGACGGGGCCGCTACGACGCTTCCGCAGCCACCTTCAGGATGGCCCTCACCTGGGCGATGATGTCCAGCCGGTTGCGCACGAACTCCGGGTCGGTGATCTCGGTGGTGTTCCCCGTGCCGAACTGCAGTACCGGCGTGTGGACATGCCCGCCCGGCAGGGTGTCGTGCAGCCCGAGCCGGTCGCGCAGCAGGGTGGCCCGGTAGGCGATCTCGTTGGAGAGGTAGTCCCCGCCCCCGCCCGCGCGAGCGGTGGAGCCGGGTGTCGGCCCGCCGGGGCGCACGACGGGCTCGGTGCCGCCGGCCGGGATCTCGGTGACACTGGTGTTGTCGTACACCGGGAAACGGCCTGTCTGCGCGGCGGTGATCGCCGCGTGGGGCAGCGTGGTCGCCGTCCACTGGGGCTGTGAGGCCGGGTCGGCGACCGGCACGGTCCCCGTGCGGCCGATGGTGTCGTTGTCCGCGAAGCCGCCCCGCCAGGCTCCGTTGGTCCGCTCGACGTCGAATCGCCCGACGCGGCCCTGGCTCACCGTCGTGAACAGGTCGACCTTCGGCAGGTACGGCCGCAGGGCCCGTTCCACCGTGCCCTCGGTGAAGTCCTGCCAGCGCACCGGGAACACGGCCGTCTCGATCCGGGCCGGGCCGTCCGCCGTCTCGATCACCGTGCCGTCGAGGGCCAGCGCCGTGGCGCCGGACGGGTTGGAGATCCGGATGTCCCGGTCGAGCGTGAACGGGTCGAAGCCGGTGAGCAGGATCCGCTTCAGGCCCTTGCCGTGCGGATACCGGATCGCGTTCTGGCCGCGCGAGGTGCGCTCCAGTTCGTCCAGCAGCGCGGCCCGCTGCCCGTCCGTCAAGCCGAACGCCGGCTCCCAGGTGCGTACTTCACGCGTCATGCCGAGCCGAGCCCAGTACAGCGGTCGGTCGTCGTCCCGGCTGAGGGTCCCGCCGGCCGCGCCGCGCCCCTGGGCCCGGTCGACGGCGTGTTGCCACAGCCGTGCGCCCTCCCCCGCCACCGCCCGTCGGGCCTCCCCGTAGGAGCGGGCCGAGTCGAGGGCCCGGGCCAGCCGCGGGGCCAGGGCGTCGAATCCGGAGCGGCGCAGGATCTCCTGAGGGGCGGCCCGGTCGAGCCGCTGCTCCTCGACGGTGGGAGAGGGGGCCGCCGGGGCGGCGCTCGCGGCCGTCGGGGTGGCGAAGCCGGTCAGCAGGGCGAGACCGAGTACGCCGAGGCGAACGCGTAGGGATATCAAGGGTGTTCAGGCCTTCCGTCGCGGTGGGGGGTCGGTGCCGGACGGCCGCAGTATCGCGTGACGCGTGGGGTGCACGCCATGGGGGGGTCAGGCGGGGATCCTCGCCGTCGCCTCCCGGCCGACCGGTACCAACTGCCAGGCGACATCCCTGTTGCTGTCGCGTGGCGCACCCCGTGACAGGGTCAGCCCTGGTCCTCCGACGAGGGGTAGATCCGCCACAGCTGGGAGAGGTTCGGTCCGCCCCACATGCGGGTGAGGCCCACCAGCCGGTCGTTGCCCTGAAGGTGGTCGGCGATGGCCAGGGCGTAACGCGGATGCACGACCGAGACCATGTAGAAGTCGTTGCCTCGCTCCGCGTGAGAGACCAGCCGCCAGTGCTGGTTGAGGCTGTCGGTGCGTTCCCGCAGGGTCACCATGTCAGGCGGGTTGGCCCCTGCGGTGAGGCAACGGTGGTTGGCGTACGACTCGATGCGCACGGTGCCGTCGCTGTTCTGCCGCAGGAACCACCGGTGTGAGTGGTTGTCCTTGGCGAACGGGTCCTGTGCCCAGGTCTGGGTGTGGTTGCCGACACCGTCGTGCCAGTCGTTGCACATGAAGTAGGTGCCGGTGACGTGGTGGGTCATCGTCACCGATCCGCCGGCGAGCAGTACAAGGTCGGTCACGTCAGTGCTCCTCAGCCTCGAAGTCCTACAGGAGAGGGCGCCCCTGAAACTCAGCGTAACCAGTCGGCTGTTGTTCCTCAGCGCCGCGAACCGGTCGTTTCACGAGGTGAGGGGCTGTCTGAGAGTGATCGAACGGACAGGCGGCGCGACTCGAACTCCCCAACAGAGCGTCACCCACACGCCGCACGCGCGGCGCAGCGTGGTGGCAGCGCACCGAGGCGTCCGAACGGATGAGGATGATGGCCGGCGGCCTGCCCGGGCGGCGAGAGCGAGAAACCGACAGCCGTCCTGACGAGGCGGCTGTCTCGGACCGGCTTCTTCGCCGGCCCGTGCGGCGAACAACGCCGCGTTCGGCGCGAGCGGCCTTGCCGACAGTCCACGCCTGACGGCCGCGCGCGCCTTCGGGATCCGGGACGAGGCGACCGGCTCGTGGTCGCTTGTGAAGGGTTCGTACGGGATCCAGGTCGGACGCTCGATCACGGACCGCGGGATCACCGCGACGATTAACGTCTGACCCGGGACAAGTTCCCCGCCGAGCGGCCCCGGCCCGGGACCTGACCTCCGGACCGGGGCTCTTGGTCTGTCACGGGCCCCCTCAGCGGGTGCCGAACCCGTACACCGTCTCCGAGCGGAACACCTCGCCCGGCCGCAGCACGGTCGTCGGGAACTCCGGCCGGTTCGGCGAGTCGGGGAAGTGCTGGGTCTCCAGCGCGATGCCGTCACCGGGCGCGAAGGGCTCGCCCAGGTGGTCGGCCGTGTACAGCTGGAGGCCGGGCTCGGTGGTCGCCACCGTCAGCACCCGCCCGGACGCCGGGTCGTGCAGCTCGGCGACCTCCACCGGGTCGTCCGTCACGCCCTTGTCGAGCACGAAGTTGTGGTCGTAGCCGGAGCCGGTCTTGCGCGTCTCGCGGAAGTCGAAGCGCGTCCCCGTCACGTCCTCGATGCTGCCGGCGGGGATCAGATCCGCGTCGACCGGCGTGTACCGGGAGGCGGCCAGCCGCAGCTCATGGCCGCCCGCGTCACCGGAACCGGCCAGGTTGAAGTAGCTGTGGTTCGTCAGGTTCACCACGGTCGGCGCGTCCGTCACCGCCTCGTACGCGATCCGCAGGGCGCCGCTCTCGTCGAGCGTGTACGTCGCCGAGACCTCCAGCAGCCCCGGGAACCCCTCCTCGCCGTGCGGGCTGATCCGGGTCAGCCGCACCCCGTGCCCGACGGGCTCCGCGTCCCACACCCGCTTGTCGAAGCCACGCGCACCACCGTGCAGCGAGTTCGGCCCGTTGTTCGGTTCCAGCGCGTGCGTCCGGCCGTCCAGGGTGAACCGGCCGCCGGCGATCCGGTTGGCGTACCTGCCGACCATGGCGCCGAGGTACGGCTCCGGATGGGTGAGATATCCGTCGAGATCCGGGAACCCCAGCACCACGTCCCCGGCCCGGCCCTCCCGGTCCGGCACCTCCACGGACTGCACGATCCCGCCGTACGACAGGACCCGCACCCGTACGCCCGCCCGCTCCAGGGTCCAGCGGCGCACCGGGGTCCCGTCGGAAAGTGTTCCGAAGAGTTCGTTCATGTGCGGAACTCTAAGTGAGAGTCCCGGTCAGGGCTTCTTCGCGGTGACGGTGCGGTACGCGATCTCCGCCAACCGGGCCTGTCCGTTCACACTGGGGTGGAAGTAGTCCCAGCGGCTCAACTGGGCGGTGCCGAAGCGGTAGTCGTACACCGCGCCCCCGTCGTAGCGGCACCGCTTGTCCTCGGCGCAGACCTCCTGGAGGACTTCGTTGTAGTCCTCCACCCGCTTCTGCACCGTGTCCCGCCGCAGGGTCGCCGCCGGGTCCAAGGCGTCCGCGTCGCCCAGCATCGACGGGCAGATGCCCAGCTTCCACACCTGCTTGCCCGTCGGGCTGGTGCGGCCCTCGGACCACAGCCGCTTCAGGTTCGGCACGCTCGCCACGAACACCTGCGCCTTGGGCAGGGCCTTGCGCAGGGAGCGCAGCGAGTCCTCGAAGTCGGCACGGAAGGCGGAGACCGGGGTCATCGCCGAGGGCGTGGCCCGGCAGGCGTCGTTGGCCCCCACCATCACCGTCACCAGCTGCGGCCCGCGCCGCACCGCCCGCGCCATCTGCCCGGGCAGATCGGCCATCCGCGCCCCGGTCACGGCGTAGTTCCAGCTCCGCCGGGCGGCCCCGGCCCTGCCCAGCAGCCGCACCGCGAGCGAGTCGACCTCGGGGCTGGCGCCGGTCGCCCAGGACGCCTCCGGACAGTCCGACAGCACGTCACACGCGTCGAACGCGCGCGTGATGGAGTCCCCGACGGCGGCGACGGAACCCGGGCTGCGGTCCCACAGGGGCGTGGGCTTCGGCGACGGCTTCGCGGATGCGGACGGGGCGGCGGAATCGCCCCCCACGGCATCACACCCGGCGACACCCAGCACGGCCGCCGCGACCACGGCCAGAACGCCCCGTGTGCGACGGCTTCGCTTCCGCATCCCTGGTCCATCCCCTCGCCACGCCGTGCCTTCTCTCCCCAACCCATAACAACGCACGAGGGTTCCCGACCGATCAGGTGCAACGGCTCACACCCGTACAAGCGTCCCCATGGGTGAATGGCAGGCGTTTCCCGGCACCTGGACCGACCGTACGTCACACTCCTTGCGCCCCCGCACGGTAGCCTCGCCATCAACGTGACCCGCCCGGTCACAGCCGTTCCGCCCGTTTGCACCCCGCTCTGCCCGGAGGTTCCGGTGACGACACGTGGAGTTCTGTACGTGCACTCCGCGCCGCGCGCGCTGTGCCCGCACGTCGAGTGGGCCATCGCCGGGGTGCTCGGCACGCGCGTCAGCCTGGACTGGATCCGTCAGCCTGCCGCGCCCGGCACCTGGCGCTCGGAGTTCTCCTGGCAGGGCCAGGCGGGCACGGCGTCCAAGCTGGCCTCGGCGCTGCGCGGTTGGCACCTCCTGCGCTTCGAGGTCACCGCGGAGCCCTGCCCCACCGCCGAGGGCGAGCGCTACAGCTGCACCCCCGACCTGGGCATCTACCACGCCGTCACCGGCATCCACGGCGACATCCTCATCCCCGAGGACCGGCTGCGCGCGGCGCTGCACCGCAGCCGGCGCGGCGAGACGGACCTGGAAGCCGAGATCGGCAAACTCCTGGGCAAGCCCTGGGACGACGAACTGGAACCGTTCAGATACGCCGGAGAAGGCGCCCCGGTCCGCTGGCTCCACCAGGTGGTATGACGCCGCTCCTTTAGGGGCGCGGGGAACTGCGCGACCAGCCCCCACCGGCCGGCACCCGGCACACGACGCGAAACAAAACGGCGAGTGGCCCGAACTCACGAAGAGTCCGGGCCACTCGCCGTAAGGCGAAATCAAACCGTCCGGAACGCCAGCACCACGTTGTGCCCACCGAACCCGAACGAGTCGTTCAGCGCGGCGATGCGGCCCTCCACGGGCAGCTTCCGAGCCTCGCCCCGCACGACGTCGGCGTTCGCCTCGGCCTCGGGGTCCAGGTTCTCCACGTTGATCGTCGGCGGTGCCACCCGGTGGTACAGCGCGAGCACGGTCGCGACCGTCTCCACACCACCCGCACCACCCAGCAGATGCCCGGTCATCGACTTCGTCGCGGACACCGCGAAGTGGTCGGCGTCGTCACCGAACACCTTCCGCAGCGCCTTCAGCTCGGCGATGTCACCGGCCGGCGTGGACGTCGCGTGCGCGTTGACGTGCACGATCTCCGCCGGGTCCAGGTCGTTGCGGTCCAGCAGGTTCTGCAGGGCGTGCGAAATGCCCCGCCCCTCCGGCTCCGGCTGCACGATGTCGTGCGCGTCGGCGGAGATGCCCTGCCCGACCGCCTCGGCGTACACCCGGGCGCCGCGCTTCGCGGCGTGCTCGGCGGACTCCAGGACCACGACACCGGCGCCCTCGCCGAGCACGAAGCCGTCGCGGGCCGTGTCGTAGGGACGCGACGCGCCCTGCGGGTCGTCGTTGTTCTTGGACATCGCCATCATGTTGCCGAACGCGGCGATGGGCAGCGGGTGGATCGCCGCCTCCGTGCCACCCGCGACGACGACGTCGGCGCGGCCGGTGCGGATCATCTCGATGGCGTAGCCGATGGCCTCGGCGCCCGAGGCGCAGGCGGAGACCGGCGTGTGCACGCCCGCCCGGGCGCCCACGGCCAGACCCACGTTGGCCGACGGGCTGTTGGGCATCAGCATGGGCACGGTGTGCGGGGAGACGCGGCGAACGCCCTTCTCCTTCAGCACGTCGTACTGGTCGAGCAGCGTGGTGACGCCGCCGATACCGGAGGCGATGACCGCGCCGAGCCGGTCGGGGTCGATGTTCGGGTCCTCGCCGGCCTTCGCCTCGAAACCGGCGTCGGCCCAGGCTTCCTTGGCCGCGATCAGCGCGAACTGCGCCGAGCGGTCCAGCCGGCGGGCCTGCGGCCGCGGAATGACCTCGGTCGGCTCCACGGCGACCGGGGCCGCGATCTTGACGGCCTGGTCGGCCGCCCAGTCCTGCTCCAGGGGCTTCACGCCGGACTTGCCGGCGATCAGGCCCTCCCAGGTAGAGGCTGCGTCGCCACCCAGCGGTGTGGTTGCGCCGATACCGGTGACGACCACGGTGCGATTGGTCGAGCTCACGGGAATTCTTTCTCCAACGGATCCGAGGATTAAGCGGCGCCACCGCCGGGTGGCGGGGCAGTCAGCCCGAGGGGCCAGATCGGCAGATCAGCCCTGGTGCTTGAGGATGTAGTCGGTCGCGTCACCGACGGTCTTGAGGTTCTTGACGTCCTCGTCGGGGATCTTGACGTCGAAGCGCTCTTCGGCGGCGACGACGACCTCGACCATGGACAGCGAGTCGACGTCCAGGTCGTCGGTGAAGGACTTGTCCAGCTGGACGTCCTCAACCGGGATGCCGGCGATCTCGTTCACGATCTCGGCGAGACCGGCGACGATCTCTTCCTGAGTGGCGGCCATGTTGGCGCTCCTTCGTAGATATCCAGAGGGTGTGGCAGGTGTTTCCTCCCGTGCCGGACCGCATGATCCGGCACGGAGTGCCTAGGGGAGAGTAACGACAGTCGCGGCGTAGACGAGACCCGCCCCGAAGCCGATGACGAGCGCGGTGTCGCCGCTCTTCGCCTCGCCGGTCGCCAGGAGCCGCTCCATCGCGAGCGGGATCGAGGCGGCCGAGGTGTTGCCGGTGGTGCGTACGTCACGCGCGACCGTGACCGACTCCGGCAGCTTGAGAGTCTTCACCATCGAGTCGATGATCCGCTCGTTGGCCTGGTGCGGAATGAAGACGTCCAGGTCCTCCGCGGAGATGCCGGCGGCGTCCAGCGCCTCCTTGGCGACCTTCGCCATCTCGAACACGGCCCAGCGGAACACCGCCTGGCCCTCCTGCGTGATGGCGGGGAACTTGGCGACCTCGCCGGAACGGTAGTCCGTCCACGGCACGGTCTGCTTGATCGTCTCGGACTTGTCGCCCTCGGAGCCCCAGACGGTGGGGCCGATGGCGGGCTCCTGGGCCGGGCCCACGACGACCGCGCCCGCGCCGTCGCCGAACAGGAAGGCCGTCGCCCGGTCCTCCAGGTCGGTCAGATCGCTGAGCCGCTCCACGCCGATCACCAGGACGTACTCGGCCGAGCCCTCGACGATCATGCCCTTGGCGAGGGTGAGGCCGTAGCCGAAGCCCGCGCAGCCGGCCGAGATGTCGAAGGCGGCGGCCTTGGCGGTGCCCAGCTTGTCGGCGATCTCGGTGGCGACGGCGGGCGTCTGCTTGAAGTGCGAGACGGTCGAGACGATCACGCCGCCGATCTGCCCGGCGGAGATCCCGGCATCGGCGATCGCCTTGCCGGACGCCTCGATCGACATCGCGGCGACCGTCTCCTCGTCGTTCGCCCAGTGCCGGGTCTCGATGCCGGAGCGCGAGCGGATCCACTCGTCGGACGAGTCGATCGTCTCGAGGATCACCTCGTTCGGCACGACCCGGGTCGGGCGGTAGCCGCCGACGCCGAGGATGCGCGCGTACGGGGCGCCCTTGCTGGGCTTGATCTTCGCCATGCGGTCGGCTCCTTGGGGGCGGCGGTCAGGCGTGCTCGGCGATGAGCTCGCGAGCCGCGTCGAGGTCGGCGGGGGACTTCAGGGCCAGCGTCTTCACCCCGGGCAGGGCCCGCTTGGCGAGGCCGGTGAGGGTGCCACCGGGGCACAGCTCGACCAGAGCCGTGACACCGAGCTCCTTGAAGGTCTCCATGCACAGGTCCCAGCGGACCGGGTTGGCGACCTGGCCGACGAGGCGGTCCAGCACTTCGCCGCCGGCGGCGACGGTCCGGCCGTCCTTGTTGGAGACGTAGGTGACCTTCGGGTCGCCGGGCGCCAGGGCCTCGGCGGCCTTGGCCAGCGTGTCGACCGCCGGGGCCATGTGGTGCGTGTGGAACGCGCCGGCGACCCTCAGCGCGACGACCTTGCGCACGCCCTCGGGCTTGTCCGCCTCCAGCGCGGCGAGCTGCTCCTTGGTGCCGGCCGCGACGATCTGGCCCGCGCCGTTGATGTTCGCCGGGGTCAGGCCCAGCTTCTCCAGGTGCGGAACCGTCACTTCCGGGTCGCCGCCGAGCAGGGCCGCCATGCCCGTCTCCGTGATCGCGGCGGCCTCGGCCATGCCGAGCCCGCGGGTGCGGACCAGGCGCAGCGCCTCCTCGTGGGGGAGCACCCCGGCGAGCGACGCCGCGGTGATCTCGCCGACGCTGTGACCGGCGATCGCGCCGACCTTCTGCGGCAGCTCGGCCGGGTCGTCGAACAGCATGTACGCGGACGCCAGTCCGGCCGCGACCAGCAGCGGCTGCGCCACCGCGGTGTCGCGGATCTCCTCCGCGTCGGCCTCGGTGCCGTAACGGATCAGGTCGAGCCCCGCGGCGTCGGACCATGCCTCGAGGGCACCGCGAACACCGGGGAGGTCGAGCCATTCGGTCAGGAAGCCGGGCGTCTGAGCGCCCTGGCCGGGAGCGACGAGTACGAGCACTCTCACACTCTCTCTTGAGGACGGGCACAACCGCCCGTGGGGACAGGGACGAAGAACACGGAGGGGTTTTGTCGAGCCCCGACAAAACCTTAGGCCTGAGGATCTCCATCGACCAGACGCCCCAGGATCAGCGCGATCCGCAGGGTGAACGCAGAGCGTACATCGGAGGGTGACCAGCCGGTGACGTCAGTCACACGTCGAAGCCGGTAGCGGACGGTGTTGGGATGGACGAACAGCATCCGGGCGGCGCCCTCGAGACTGCTCGCCTGTTCGAGATAGACGCTGAGGGTCTCCAGGAGCGCGGCCCCGGCCTCCTCCAGTGGTCTGTAGATCTCCTCCACCAGTTGGTCCCGGGCCGAGGGGTCCCCGGCCATCGCCCGCTCCGGGAGCAGATCGTCCGCCAGGACCGGGCGTGGCGCGTCCTGCCAGGCGGAACACGCCTTCAGCCCGGCCGCGGCGGCCTGCGCGGACCGGGTGGCGGCCAGCAGGTCCGGCACCACCGGGCCCGCCACGACCGGCCCGGCCGCGAACGGGCCGATGAGCGACTTGGCGACGGCCAGCGGATTGTCGCTGCCGCCGGCGATGACGACCAGCCGGTCGCCGAGCACCCCGGTGAGCACCTGGAGCTTGGCGTGCCGGGCGGCGCGGCGGATCGCCTCCACGGTCAGTTCGGAGTCGCCGTCGGGCGCCGTGCCGAGCACCACGCACACGTGCTCGGGCGAGTTCCACCCGAGCGCGGCGGCCCGGGACACGGCGCCCTCGTCGGCCTCGCCGCTGAGCACGGCGTTCACGACCAGGGACTCCAGCCGGGCGTCCCAGGCGCCGCGTGCCTCGGCCGCCTGGGCGTACACCTGTGCCGTGGCGAAGGCGATCTCCCGGGCGTAGACGAGCAGCGCCTCGCGCAGCACCCGCTCGTCACCGGGGGCCGCGACCTCGTCGATCGCGCTCTCCATGACCTCGATGGTGGTGCGCACCATCTCCACGGTCTGGCGCAGGGTGATCGCCCGGGTCAGCTCGCGCGGCGCGGTGCCGAACACGTCGGTGGAGATGGCCTGCGGGGCGTCCGGATGCCGGAACCACTCGGTGAACGCGGCGATGCCCGCCTGCGCGACCAGACCGATCCAGGAACGGTTCTCCGGGGGCATGGCCCGGTACCACGGCAGCGTCTCGTCCATCCGCGCGATGGCCTGCGCGGCGAGCGATCCGGACGACTTCTCCAGCCGCTTCAGCGTCGCGGCATGCGGATGGACGTCGTGGGCTGCGGCTTCGTTCTTGCTGGTTTCGGGTTCGGGCACGGGGACAAGACTGCCTTATCCGGACGGGAAGGTGGGCCGCCGGGTCTACGGTGGACTCCGTGATGGACGTCAGGCGCGCACACGAGCGCTACCCCGGAGGGGACGCGACCGCTGGGATCGAGACGTGGCACGCCTTCTCCTTCGGGCCTCACTACGACCCGGACAACCTCCGTTTCGGCGCGGTGCTCGCCTGCAACGAGGAGCGGCTGGCGCCCGGCGCGGGCTTCGACGAGCATCCGCACAGCCACACCGAGATCGTGACGTGGGTGGCCGAGGGCGAGCTGACCCACCGGGACTCCACCGGGCACGAGTCGGTCGTCCGCCACGGGGACGTGCAGCGGCTCAGCTCGGCCGGCGGAGTACGGCACGTGGAGCGCAACGACGGCCCGGAGCCCCTGACCTTCATCCAGATGTGGCTGGCCCCCCTCAGCCCCGGCGGCGACCCCTCCTACGAGGTCGTCCACGGCATCGCCGACTCGACGCCCTACGCCGTCCCCGGGGCCGGTGCGATGCTGCACGTGCGGCGCCTGGGGCCCGGGGAGCGCACGGCGGTGCCGGACGGGGCGTACGCGTACGTGCATGTCGTGCGCGGCGACGTCCGCCTGGACGGCGAGGAACTGGGGGCCGGTGACGCGGCCCGGATCACGGACGCCAAGGGCCTGGAGGCCGAGGGCGTGAGTGACGCGGAGCTGCTGATCTGGGAGATGGCCTAGAGCTCTGCCAGCACCGCGTCCGTGAACGCCGGCCACGCCTCGATCGCCCACGGCCCGAACGCCCGGTCCGTCAGCGCCACGCAGGCCGCTCCCGCGTCCGGGTCGACCCACAGGAACGTACCTGATTGCCCGAAATGCCCGAAGGTGCGCGGCGAGGACGAGGAGCCCGTCCAGTGCGGCGACTTGGAGTCGCGGATCTCGAAGCCGAGCCCCCAGTCGTTGGGGTTCTGGTGGCCGTACCCCGGCAGGACGCCCTTGGTGCCCGGGTAGTGCACGGTCATCGCCTCGGCGACCGTTCGCGGATCCAGCAGCCGCGGCGCCTGCACCTCGGCCGCGAACCGCAGCAGGTCCTCCACCGTCGACACCCCGTCCTTGGCCGGAGAGCCCTCCAGGGTCGTCGAGGTCATGCCCAGCGGCTCCAGCACGGCCTGCCGGAGGTACTCCCCGAACGGGATGTCGGTGACCTTCGCGACGTGATCGCCCAACTGCTCGAAACCGGCGTTGGAGTACAGCCGCCGCTCCCCGGCCGGGGCCATGACCTTGTGCTCGTCGAACGCGAGGCCCGACGTGTGCGCGAGCAGGTGCCGGACCGTCGACCCGGCCGGACCCGCGGGCTCGTCGAACTCGATGGCGCCCTCCTCGTACGCGACGAGCACCGCGTAGGCGGCCAGCGGCTTGGTCACCGACGCGAGCGGGAACCGCTGCCCGGCAGGTCCGTGGGTGCCGAGGACGGTGCCGTCCGCTCGTACGGCACCCGCCGCGGCGGTGGGAACCGGCCAGTTCTCGATCAAGGCGAGGCTCTTCAGCGACATGCGTTCGAGCCTATGCGCTCAGAGGGCGAGTTCCAGCAAAGGGTCGGGCTTGGGACGGAAACCGAGGGAGACGTACAGCGGCTCGGCCTCCGGCGAGGCGGTCAGCTGCACGCGCCGGGCGCCGCGCTCGCGGAACCACTCCAGCAGCGTGTTCATGCAGGCCCGCGCGTAACCACGCCGCCGGGCGTCCGGGTCGGTGGCGACGCTGAAGACGAAGCCCACCATGCCCTGCGGGTCGCCCGCCTTGCCGATGCGGTAGTCGATCGTCCCGGCCACCAGGCAGGCCAGCGCCCCCGGCCGCTCCGGGTGGTCCACGACGAACGCCGTGAAGTCCGCGTCAGGATCGGCCAGTTTGGCCCTCAGGGTGGGGAGCGACTCCCCGTGCCAGGCGACGGAGGGATCGGCGGCGAACACCGAGTCGATCATGACCTGGCGCAACCGCAGGACTTCTTCGGCGTCTTCGGGCAGGGCGCGACGTACAGCACTCATGAGTCCGTACGCTAACCAGCCGGATCCGGAAACGTCCTGCCGATTTCTTACCGTCGGCGCTTGCTTGGAGTGCACTCGAGGGTTTTAGCGTTGGGGCCATGACGGTGATGGAGACCACGGGAACCAGGACCGACACCTGCGCCGGTCCGCCGCAGCAGAACCGGCGCCCGGACGGCGACGACCACTACACGATCAGCGAGGTCGTCGCCTTCACCGGCCTGACGGCACACACCCTGCGCTGGTACGAGCGCATCGGCCTGATGCCGCACATCGACCGGTCCCACACCGGCCAGCGCCGCTACACCAACCGCGACCTCGACTGGCTCGACCTGGTGGGCAAGCTCCGTCTGACCGGCATGCCGGTCGCGGACATGGTCCGGTACGCGGAACTGGTGCGCGAGGGCGACCACACCTATGCCGAGCGCTTCGAGCTGCTGCAGACGACCCGAGAGGACGTCCTGGCCAGGATCGACGAACTCCGGGGCACGCTCGCCGTGCTCGACCGGAAGATCAGTTTCTACGCGGACGCCGGGCGTGCCCTGGCGTCGGAGAGGTCCCGATGACGGACGGCAGGATCACGACGGCGAAGCTCGGCGACCACGGTCCCGAGGTGAGCGTCCAGGGCCTGGGCTGCATGGGCATGAGCTTCGGCTACGGCCCCGCGGACGCGGACGCGTCCCGGGCCACGCTGGAGCGGGCGCTCGATCTGGGCGTCACCCTCTACGACACGGCCGACGCGTACGGCGCCGGTGAGAACGAGCGGTTCCTCGCGCCGTTCTTCAAGGCTCACCGCGACGAGGTCGTGATCGCCACCAAGTTCGCCCTGTCGATCCCCCCGGACGACCCCACGCGCCGAATCGTCCGCAACGACCCGCCCTACATCCGCCAGGCCGTCGAGGCGAGCCTGAAGCGCCTGGACGTCGATGCCATCGACCTCTACTACATGCACCGGCGCGATGTGAACGTGCCGATCGAGGAGAGCGTCGGCACGATGGCCGACCTGGTCCGCGAGGGCAAGGTGAAGCACCTCGGCCTGAGCGAGGTCACGGCCGGTGAACTGCGGGCCGCCCACGCCGTCCACCCCATCGCCGCCGTGCAGTCGGAGTGGTCGCTGTTCAGCCGTGACATCGAGACGCACGTCGTTCCCGCGGCCCGTGAACTGGGGGTGGCCCTCGTCGCGTACTCACCTCTCGGCCGGGGCTTCCTCACCGGCTCCTTCACCGACGCCGACCAGGACCTGACCGCCGGTGACTTCCGCCGCCAGCAGCCGCGTTTCACGGGCGACAACGCCACGGCGAACGCGACGCTGCTGGAGCTGATCCGGTCGGTGGCGAAGGCCCATGACGCGACCCTCGGTCAGATCGCCCTGGCCTGGGTCCAGCAGCAGGCGACGATCCACGACCTCCCGGTCATCCCGATCCCGGGCACCCGCAAGCCCGGCAGGGTGGAGGAGAACACGGCGGCGACCAGGATCGTCCTGACCGACGCGGAACTGGACCTCCTGGACGGCATAGCGGCCCAGGTGGCAGGAACGCGGTACGCGGACATGGCGTTCACGTCAGCGGGCAGGGAGTAGCGAGGCGCCCGCAGGGGCGCGGGGAACTGCGCGATCAGCCACGCACGACCCGCGCCCGCCCACTCACCGAACCGGCACAGGCTAAAGCTCCGCCAACAACTCCGCCTTTTTGACCGAAAACTCCTCATCCGTCACCAATCCGGCTTGATGCAGCTCGCCCAGGTGACGAATCCGCTCGGCGATGTCCGCAGGGTCACGCCGCGGCCCGCCGGCCGGCACGGCCGGTACCGGACTGGACGTCCGCACAGCGGCCAGCACCGCGGCAGCGAACGGCAGCGACTCGTGCACGGGCCCGTACCCGAGCCCGAACACCACCGCAGCGGGATCCTGGTCGGCCTGAGCGCCCGAGGCCCCCGCATCTCGGCGCAAAAGCCGCAAATGCCCCTCGAAGACCTCCGGTGACCGCCACTCCACCCCGTTCAGCTCTCCGACGGAGAAGCTCTGGTCGCCGGCCTTCCACTTCGCCGACGACGCCCCCGTCCAGAACCACCGGAAGTTCACGGTCCGTCCGTCGAAGGTCGCCTTCCCGTCGTAGGCCTTGAACGACAGCGGCCCCTCGGGCGGCTTCACGAGGAACCGATCGGCCGGCCCGGACTCCGTCAGCAGACCCCGCAGTTCGTCGGCGTAGTACTCCGCGAGGACCTCGCGCTCGGCGGGCAGCACCAGCCGGTAGGGGTCCACGTTCTCCTTCAGCTGCCCTGCGGCCGCCTCCAGCAACGGGTCCGCCCCGGGGCGCGGCTCGACGCGCAGCACCACCGTTCCGCGCTTCCCGCGGGTCAGCGTCACCCCGGCGATCGCCTCCAGCGGCACGCGCCGTTCCCCGAGGGCCTGAAAGAGCTTGGGTGTTCGAATCCCCCGTTCGTAGCGGATGAGCACGGAGTCGGACTCGAACTCCCAGGCGGCATGAAATCCGGCCAGTACGTCACCCATGCGGCTCATCGTATGCGGCACGAGCTCCTCCGTCCCCCTCCCGAACAAACCGCAATTTCTGCGCCTCTACGCGCGTCAGGCCGCCGCCGTGCCGGACATACCGGTACGGCAGACGCCGTCTTCGTGCGCGCAGTGCACCGAGCGGTATGCGCCGACGCCGATCTCTGCGAAATTGAACAGACTTGCCGTTCCGGGCTCGAAGTAGCCCGCGTGACCCTTCGCGCCCGCCGCCGACAGCACCCGCGCGCCGAACCCGGCGGACACCGGATCGGCTCCGTGGCCCAGTCCGCCGACCTCCAGATAGGGCACGTCCTGGATCCAGTCGTCGGAGTCCCGCATCGCCCACACCCGGGCGGTGGTGTGCAGCTGGGCGGCCTTCTCGACGCGCATGCCGGGGCTGCCGGCCACCGCGATGTCGGACACCCGGCCCGGCAGCGAGTGCGCGGCCACCCCGCACACCACGGAGCCGTAGCTGTGGCAGAACAGCGAGACCGGCGAACCGCCCGGCAGAGCCCGCACCAGCGCGTTGAGCCGTACGGCACCCTCCTCGGCGCGCATCGCCGTGGCCGAGTCGATGCCGAGTCCGCTCGGCGCCGTGTAGTCGGCCCAGGCGATCACGGCCGTACGGGTCGACGGGCTCACCTGCCGCTCGGCCGCGTGCAGGGACTTGGCCATGCCGACGGGCGCCGAGTACTTGCGGTGGGTGCGCTGGAAGGTCAGCAGGTCGGTGTCGACGCCGGGGACGACGACCGAGACCCGCTCCGCCCTGCGCAGGTCGCCGAAGACCTCCGCCACCCGGCCCGAACCCTCCGGGTCGAAGGCCAGGATGTGCCGGCCCGGCTCCATGAGGTCACCGAAGCGGTGCATCCTGCGGCCCGCCTCGTGCTGACCGGCCGGGGTGAGGCGCTTGTCGTGCACGCGTTCCCGCTCGACCTTGCGGGCCTTGGCGAGCGCGAGGTGATTGGCGCGGTAGCGCAGCTCGACCGGTGCGCCGTTCATGTTGCCCACCGCGAGCGAGTACTTGCGGACCAGGGTCGAACGGTCCTGCTCGGTGAGCGAGGAGAAGAAGCGGGCCAGCTTCGCCGGCTCGGACTGTGGGTCCGGCAGCCGGTGCCCGCCGATCCGGCCGTGCTCCCAGGCGGAGAGCGAGGCTTGGAGCGGCGTGGCGCCCCGCTGGTTGCGCAGGGCCGTCCAGCCGGTGGTCGCCAGCATCACGAACACGACGGCCAGAGCGAGCAGTGCGCGCCAGACGTTCAGTTGCGGGGAGGTGTCGAAGGAAGTCACTGAAAGGACACACTAGGAGAACGAGAGGGTCTCGCGTTAACCAAGTGACCGGGATCACGTTTCGGTGGATCTGTTAGGGGGACGGCTCCGCGCGCCAGTTCCCGGCGAGTGCGGGGCCCACCTGATCCAGGTATGCGGTGGTGAGTTCGCGCATTCCGTCGAGGGTGACGTCGTCGCCCGCCGACCACAAGCGTTCGGTGACACGAATCACCCCGCCGAAGAGCGCGACGACGATCCTCGGCCGGGGGTCCAGGTCCACGTCGAGCCCCTCGCGCTCGGCGATGATGCACGCGAGCTGCTCCTCCAGCTCCGCCGACCGCCGCAGATGGGCGGCGAGCAGCGCGGGCGTCGACTCGATCACCCGGTAGACGCGCATGTGGAGCTCGATCGGCACGAGTTCCACGACGGCCTCGTTGATCGCGTCCCAGCTCTCCAGCACGGACCGGCGCAGCGCCTCCAGCGGGACCTCGTCCGGCGGCCGGGTGCGCAGGGCCTCGACGACGAGCGTCTCCGCGAGGCGCGGAACGAAGAACGCCGTCTCCTCCTTGCCGGCGAAGTAGCGGAAGAAGGTGCGCTGCGAGACGTCCACGGCGGCGGCGATGTCGTCGACGGTCGTCTCCTCGTACCCGCGCGTGGCGAACAGTTCCAGCGCGGCCCGCAGCAGTGCGTCCCGGGTGCGCCGTTTCTTGCGTTCGCGCAGGTTCAAGTCAGGCCTCTCATCCGAAGTGTTTGCCCAGTTCAGGCTATACGGGGATGCCGTGCCGGTTGCCGACCGGTGAATTGGTTTGTCAACTGTCAGTCGCTGACACTAGCCTCCCGGTATGACTAGTCAGACCACCATCGACGCGACGGGGCCGGGGGGCAAGGCGCCGGCGGAGTCGTCGGACGCGACGCCGGGCAAGGGGTTGCGAGGGCATCCCTGGCTCACCCTCATCACCGTCGCTGTGGGGGTCATGATGGTGGCCCTCGACGGCACCATCGTGGCCATAGCCAACCCGGCGATACAGAAGGACCTCGGCGCCACCTTCGCCGAGGTCCAGTGGATCACCAACGGGTACTTCCTCGCCCTCGCGGTCTCCCTGATCACCGCGGGCAAGCTCGGTGACCGCTTCGGCCACCGGCAGACCTTCCTCATCGGCGTCGTCGGCTTCGCCGCCGCCTCGGGGGCCATCGGCCTGTCCGACAGCATCGCCTTCGTCGTCGTCTTCCGTGTCCTTCAGGGCCTGTTCGGCGCGCTGCTGATGCCGGCCGCGCTCGGCCTGCTGCGGGCCACCTTCCCGGCCGAGAAGCTGAACATGGCCATCGGCATCTGGGGCATGGTCATCGGCGCGTCCACCGCGGGCGGGCCGATCCTCGGCGGCGTGCTCGTCGAGCACGTCAACTGGCAGTCGGTGTTCTTCATCAACGTGCCGGTCGGTGTCGTCGCCGTGGTCCTCGGCGTGCTGATCCTGCTCGACCACCGCGCCGAGAACGCCCCGCGCTCCTTCGACCTCCTGGGCATCGCCCTGCTGTCGAGCGCCGTGTTCTGCCTGGTGTGGGCGCTCATCAAGGCCCCGCCGTCCGAGTGGGGCTGGGGCGACGTCAAGACGCTGTCGTTCCTGGGTGCTTCGGTGCTGTGCTTCGCGGTCTTCGCCTTCTGGGAGACGAAGGTGAGGGAGCCGCTGATCCCGCTCGCCCTGTTCCGCTCCGTGGCGCTGTCCGCCGGTGTGGTGCTGATGGTGCTGATGGCCATCGCGTTCATGGGCGGTCTGTTCTTCGTGACCTTCTACCTCCAGAACGTCCACGGCATGAGCCCGATCGACGCGGGCCTGCACCTGCTGCCGCTCACCGGCATGATGATCGTCGGCTCGCCGCTGGCCGGCGCGATGATCACCAAGCTCGGTCCCCGGGTCCCGCTCGCGGGTGGCATGGCGTTCACCGCGATCGCCATGTACGGGATGTCGACGCTGGAGACGGACACCGGCAGCGGCATCATGTCGCTCTGGTTCGCCCTGCTGGGCCTCGGTCTCGCGCCGGTCATGGTCGGCGCGACCGAAGTCATCGTCGGCAATGCCCCGATGGAACTGTCGGGCGTCGCGGGCGGCCTCCAGCAGGCCGCGATGCAGATCGGCGGCAGTCTCGGTACGGCCGTGCTGGGCGCCGTCATGGCCTCCAAGGTCAACAGCGACCTCGCCGGCAACTGGGAGAAGGCCGGCCTTCCGCCGCTCACCCCGGAGCAGGAACACCAGGCCTCCGAGGCGGTCCAGGTCGGTGTCCCGCCGGTGGCGCCGGGCACACCGGACGCGATCGCCGCGAAGATCACGGGCGTCGCGCACGACACGTTCATCTCGGGCATGAGCGCGGCCTCGCTCGTCGCGGCCGGGGTGGCCGTGGTGGCGGTGCTGGTCGCGTTCCTCACCAAGCGCGGTCAGAACGCGGAAGCCGGCGCGGGCGCGGCGCACATCTGACGGTCCCCGGCGGTTCGTTCCCTCATCAGGGTGAACAGGGCCGCCGAACTCTCCCCTTCGGCACGTGCCGCAGGTCACAGTGGGTCAAGTCCTCCGCAGGGCATGGAGGAAGGACGCTGCGGCGCGCCGCCGGAGGGGGGTGGCGCGCAGGCAGCGGGATTAACGCGCACCGGCGGGGTACCCGCCATGTCGTACCCGAAGGAAACCCCAACCGATCGAGGGTTCACGGGAGTCGATGATGGCGAGCTTCGGACACGGTACGCGCAGGCACCCCCGCTCACGTGGCCGGACGTGGTCACGGGCCGGGACGGATCGCGCGACGCTCGGACTCATCGGAGTCATCTGCGCCGTTGCAGGCTTCTTCGTGCTGGGGATCGTTCTCGGTCCCGCCGCGATGGTCTGCGGCTGGCTCGCCATGGGCCGCGCGTGGTCGGGTTCCCGCCCCATCGCGGCCGTGATCGCCCTGGTCCTGGGCGCCATCGACACGCTCCTGGCCATCATCTGGCTGTCCGGAGCGGCCACACCGGGCATCGGCATGTTCTGACCCGGGTGAAGAATGTGGGAAGGGCCCCCGGCCACCTGGCCGGGGGCCCTCTCATTGCTCCACCGGGGTTCCCTTGAGCTCCGCCAACTCTCCCCGCAGTGCCCGCACCTCCTCCGCCAGCTCCCGAATCGCCTCGGTCTGCCGCCGCTCCTCGACGTCGTCCTTCTCGAAGCGCGCGATGAACCAGGCGGCGATGTTCGCCGTCACCACACCGAGCAGCGCGATCCCGGACAGCATCAGCCCGACCGCCAGCATCCGCCCGAGGCCGGTGGTCGGTGCCATGTCCCCGTACCCCACGGTGGTCATCGTGGTGAACGCCCACCAGACCGCGTCTCCCAGGGTGTGGATGGACGCACCGGGCTCATCCCGTTCCACCTCGAGCACGGCCAGCGCACCGAAGACGAGCAGTCCCAGGCACGACCCCGCGACGTACGTGGTGACCCGCACCTGCGACGCCATCCGCGCCCGCTGCCCGGCGAGGAGCAGCATCGACACCAGCTTCAGCAGCCGCAGCGGCTGCGCCAGGGGCAGCACCACGGCCAGCAGCGCCAGCGGATTGCCGCGTACGAACCGCAGCCGGTCCTCGGCCAGCCACAGGCGGACCAGATAGTCGGCGGCGAACGCGGCCCACACCACCCAGTTGGTGACATGGCAGGCGGTGAGCAGGTCCTGCGGAGCCCTCGGGGCCACGATCGGTATGGCGTAGGCGATCGCGAAAAGCACGGCCAGCGCCAGCAGCGGGCCCTGGGTGCGCCGTTCCCAACGGGCCAGCGTGGTCGATGCGGTCATCGGGAGCGTCATGGAAGCATGGTAGGAAACGCGTGGGGCGGCACCTCTCGGGTGCCGCCCCACGGATTCGGTCCTCGCTGTCCCTACGCGTCGCCGCCCGCGGCTCCCGGATCGGCGGCCGACACGTCGAGCAGCTGGTAACGGTCGATGGCCTGCTTGAGCACGGAACGGTCGACCTTGCCCTCACGGGCCAGCTCGGTCAGCACACCCACCACGATCGACTGGGCGTCGATGTGGAAGAACCGCCGGGCCGCGCCCCGGGTGTCGGCGAAGCCGAAGCCGTCCGCGCCGAGCGACTGGTACGTCTGCGGCACCCAGCGCGCGATCTGGTCCGGAACCGCCCGCATCCAGTCGGACACGGCCACGACCGGCCCCTGCGCGTCCGCGAGCTTGCGCGTCACGTACGGCACCCGCTGCTCCTCCTCGGGGTGCAGCAGGTTGTGCTCCTCACAGGCCACGGCCTCGCGCCGCAGCTCGTTCCAGGAGGTCGCCGACCAGACGTCCGCCTTGACGTTCCAGTCCTCGGCCAGGATCCGCTGTGCCTCGATGGCCCAGGGGAGCGCGACACCGGACGCCAGGATCTGCGCCGGGATCGAGCCGGCCGTGCCCTCGCTGAACCGGTAGAGGCCCTTGAGGATGCCGTCGACGTCCACGTTCTCGGGCTCGGCGGGGTGCTGGATCGGCTCGTTGTAGACGGTCAGGTAGTAGAAGACGTCCTCGCCGTGCGGGTGCTCCTCGGAGCCGCCGTACATCCGGCGCAGGCCGTCCTTGACGATGTGGGCGATCTCGAAGCCGAACGCCGGGTCGTACGCCACACAGCCCGGGTTCGTGGACGCCAGCAGCTGGGAGTGGCCGTCCGCGTGCTGGAGGCCCTCACCGGTCAGGGTCGTACGGCCGGCGGTCGCGCCCAGGACGAAACCGCGCGCCAGCTGGTCGGACATCTGCCAGAACTGGTCGCCGGTGCGCTGGAAACCGAACATCGAGTAGAAGACGTAGACCGGGATGAGCGGCTCGCCGTGCGTCGCGTAGGCCGAGCCGGCGGCGATCAGCGACGCGGTGCAGCCCGCCTCCGAGATGCCGTCGTGCAGCATCTGCCCGTTCGGCGCCTCCTTGTAGGCGAGCAGCAGGTCACGGTCGACCGACTCGTACTGCTGGCCGAGCGGGTTGTAGATCTTCGCACTCGGGAAGAACGAGTCCATGCCGAACGTGCGGTACTCATCCGGCGCGATCAGCACGAACCGTTTGCCGATCTCCTTGTCCCGCATGAGGTCCTTGAGGAGTCGGACGAAGGCCATGGTCGTCGCGATGGACTGCTGACCCGAGCCCTTCTTCACGGTGGCGTACGTCTTGTCCTCGGGCAGTGCCAGAGGCTTGGAGCGGACCACGCGCGTGGGGACGTACCCGCCGAGACCCTTGCGCCGGTCGTGCATGTACTGGATCTCCTCCGAGTCCCGGCCCGGGTGGTAGTACGGCGGCACGCCGGACTCCAGCTCCTTGTCCGGGATCGGCAGGTGCAGGCGGTCGCGGAAGCGCTTGAGGTCGTCGACCGTCAGCTTCTTCATCTGGTGCGTGGCGTTGCGGCCCTCGAAGTTCGGACCCAGGGTCCAGCCCTTGATCGTCTTGGCGAGGATCACCGTCGGCTGGCCCTTGTGCTCCACGGCCGCCTTGTACGCCGCGAAGATCTTCCGGTGGTCGTGGCCGCCGCGCCCCAGGTGCAGGATCTGGTCGTCGGACATGCCCTCGACCATCGCCCGCAGCCGGTGGTCGTCACCGAAGAAGTGGTCGCGGATGTACGCGCCGGTCTCCGTGGCGTAGGTCTGGAACTGTCCGTCGGGCGTGGTGTTCATCTTGTTGACGAGCACGCCGTCGCGGTCCTGGGCGAGCAGCGGGTCCCAGCTGCGGTCCCAGACCAGCTTGATCACGTTCCAGCCGGCGCCGCGGAAGACCGACTCCAGCTCCTGGATGACCTTGCCGTTGCCGCGCACCGGGCCGTCGAGGCGCTGGAGGTTGCAGTTGACGACGAAGGTCAGGTTGTCCAGGCCCTCGCGGGCGGCGAGGGTGAGCTGGCCGAGCGACTCCGGCTCGTCCATCTCGCCGTCCCCGAGGAACGCCCAGACCTGCGACTTCGAGGTGTCGGCGATCCCGCGCGCGTGCATGTAGCGGTTCATCCGCGCCTGGTAGATCGCGCCGATCGGGCCGAGGCCCATCGACACCGTCGGGAACTCCCAGAAGTCCGGCATCAGCCGCGGGTGCGGGTACGACGACAGGCCGTGCGGCGCCTTCGACTTCTCCTGGCGGAAGCCGTCGAGGTTCTCCTCGCTGAGCCGGTCCAGCAGGAAGGCGCGGGCGTAGATGCCGGGCGAGGCGTGGCCCTGGAAGAAGACCTGGTCACCGCCGAGGCCGTCGTCCTTGCCGCGGAAGAAGTGGTTGAAGCCGACGTCGTAGAGGGACGCGGAGGACGCGAACGTGGCGATGTGGCCCCCGACGCCGATGCCCGGACGCTGGGCCCGGGAGACCATCACGGCGGCGTTCCAGCGGGTGGCGTTGAGGACCTTGCGCTCGATGTCCTCGTTGCCCGGGAAGAACGGCTCGCTCTTGGTCGGGATGGTGTTCACGTAGTCCGTGCTGCGCATCTCGGGCACGGCCACGCGCTTCTCGCGGGCCCGCTCGATCAGTCGCAGCATCAGGTAGCGGGCCCGCTCCCGGCCGCGTTCGTCGACGGCGGCGTCGAGAGAGTCGAGCCATTCCTGGGTCTCTTCGGGATCGAAGTCAGGAACCTGACTCGGAAGGCCGCCAATGATGATCGGGTTGCGATCGGATGCGGAAGCCACGCTGTTCCTTACCTGTCAGAGGGCCTGCGAGGGCCGCTGTTTCGCTGTCGTCGCCGGGGCGTCGTCGCTGGGGGGCGCGCCGCTGTCCATGGTCCACCTCAGGGCCGGGAAACGTCATCTCTACCGGGTGGTAACCCAGACTGAGATGGACTCCGTGACGTATGGGGCGAATACCTTCGAGTCTCGTACCCATAGACGATTCCCAAACGCCCAAACGGGGCAGAAAGGTGTGGTGTGTGTCACCTCGGACCATGATGGTGTGCCTGAGGTTGCGGTGACACCGCCAGGATCGTCACCGTTTCGGCGGTCTGAACGGCCGGGTACTTGCGCGATCCGCCCCGCCCGTGTGGACTACGGCCAATGCTTCGCGCACGCGCGTGGCTGAGATATTCCCAAGACATGATCAGGAGGCAACCCGTGAGCGCGACCGCGGACCACGCGGAGGAGCGGACGAACCCTGCCGCCAGGCTGGGGTTCCAGCCCGGGCAGGTGGTCCAGGAGATCGGCTACGACGACGACGTGGACCAGGAGCTCCGCAAGGCCATCGAGGGCATCATCGAGGCCGACCTGGTGGACGAGGACTACGACGACGTGGCCGATGCCGTTGTGCTGTGGTTCCGTGACGACGACGGCGACCTGACGGATGCGCTGGTGGATGCCACCACGTACATCGAAGAGGGCGGCGCGATCCTGCTCCTGACGCCGAAGACCGGCCGTTCGGGGTACGTGGAGCCGAGCGACATCTCGGAAGCCGCCACCACGGCGGGTCTGACGGCGTCCAAGAGCGTCAGCGTCGGCAAGGACTGGAGCGGCAGCCGGCTGGCGACGCCCAAGGCCGCCAAGACCAAGCGTTAGTCGTACGGCGGGGCGGGTCGGCGTCTGCCGGCCCGCCCATCGGCCTGTGCCGGTGCCTGCGTAGGGTGGTCTCACCCGAAAAGCCCCACGAAGGGACACCCACAGCGATGGCGATCCAGGTCGGCGAGAAGGCCCCCGACTTCGAGCTCAAGGACAACCACGGCGCGGCCGTGCGGCTGTCCGACTTCCGGGGCCGGAAGAACGTGGTGCTGCTCTTCTACCCCTTCGCCTTCACCGGCGTGTGCACCGGCGAGCTGTGCGAGCTGCGCGACCACCTGCCGCAGTTCTCCGACCGCGACACGCAGCTGCTCGCCGTCTCCAACGACTCCATCCACACCCTGCGCGTCTTCGCCGAGCAGGAGAACCTGGAGTACCCGCTGCTGTCGGACTTCTGGCCGCACGGCAACGTCTCGCGCGCCTACGGCGTCTTCGACGAGGACAAGGGCTGCGCGGTGCGCGGCACCTTCGTCATCGACAAGGAGGGCGTCGTGCGGTGGACCGTCGTCAACGGCCTGCCGGACGCGCGCGACCTGAACGACTACGTGAAGGCGCTCGACTCCCTGTGACGCCGGTCGGGCGGCATGCGTCCGACACCCGCTGAATTACAGGCTTCAGGGCCTGGGTGGGGCGGGAACCCGTCACTAGGATCGACTCGTTGATCCGACATCCGAGCACAACGGGGCATCCCGCCCCTGACACCAATGGAGGACTCGTGGGAGTCAGCCTCAGCAAGGGCGGCAACGTATCGCTGACCAAGGAGGCGCCGGGCCTGACCGCGGTCATCATCGGTCTGGGGTGGGACGTCCGCACCACGACCGGCACGGACTTCGACCTGGACGCCAGCGCGCTGCTGCTGAACAACTCCGGCAAGGTCGGCAACGACCAGCACTTCATCTTCTTCAACAACCTCAAGAGCCCCGACGGCTCCGTCGAGCACACCGGTGACAACATCACCGGTGAGGGCGAGGGCGACGACGAGCAGATCAAGATCAATCTCGCGACCGTCCCGGCCGACATCGAGAAGATCGTCTTCCCGGTCTCGATCTACGACGCCGAGACCCGCCAGCAGTCCTTCGGCCAGGTCCGCAACGCGTTCATCCGCGTCGTGAACCAGGCCGGCGAGGCGGAGATCGCCCGGTACGACCTGAGCGAGGACGCCTCCACCGAGACCGCCATGGTCTTCGGCGAGCTCTACCGGCACGGAGCGGAGTGGAAGTTCCGCGCCATCGGCCAGGGCTACGCCTCGGGCCTGCGCGGCATCGCGCAGGACTTCGGTGTGAACGTCTGAGCCGACCACCCGAAGGGCCCCGGCACCGGGGCCCGGAGGCCTTCTCGTCCGGCGCCGCACGGTTTACGTGCGGCGCCGGACGCGCAGGACCACCTCAGTAACACCATCGGGCCGGTGGCCCCAAGGGGAGGGACAGCATCATGGGCGTCACGCTCGCCAAGGGGGGCAATGTCTCCCTGTCCAAGGCCGCACCGAACCTCACCCAGGTGATGGTCGGACTCGGCTGGGACGCGCGCTCCACCACCGGAGCGCCCTTCGATCTCGACGCCAGCGCCCTGATGTGCGGCGGCGGGCGCGTGCTCGGGGACGAGTGGTTCGTCTTCTACAACCAGCTCAAGAGCCCGGACGGCTCGGTCGAGCACACCGGTGACAACCTCACCGGCGAGGGCGACGGCGACGACGAATCGCTCCTGATCGACCTCTCCAAGGTGCCGCCGCAGTGCGACAAGATCGTGTTCCCCGTCTCCATCCACATGGCCGACGAGCGCGGCCAGACCTTCGGCCAGGTCAGCAACGCCTTCATCCGCGTGGCCAACCAGGCCGACGGTCAGGAGCTCGCCCGCTACGACCTGAGCGAGGACGCCTCCACGGAGACCGCGATGATCTTCGGAGAGCTCTATCGCTATCAGGGCGAATGGAAGTTCAGGGCCGTGGGGCAGGGGTACGCGTCGGGCCTGCGCGGCATCGCGCTGGACTTCGGGGTCAACGTCTCATAACGCGTTATGAGCAAAATCCGGGCCCCATAGGGGCGCGGAGGGCGTCCGACTAGACTTCGGCTTCAAAAGTTCGTAAAGCCGGGTACGGCGCGGGGGAGCCCCGTACACACACGATTGGGTAGCCAGTGGTTCTGAAAACCTTCGGGTGGTCGTTCGCGGTCACCGCGCTCGGCCTGGTCGCGGCGGTCCTGTTCGGCGGGTGGACCGCGCTCGGCATCGTCGCGATCCTCTCCGTCCTCGAGATCTCGCTGTCCTTCGACAACGCGGTGGTCAACGCCGGGATCCTGAAGAAGATGAATGCCTTCTGGCAGAAAATCTTCCTCACCATCGGCATCCTGATCGCCGTCTTCGGCATGCGGCTGGTCTTCCCCGTCGTGATCGTCGCGGTCAGCGCCCAGCTTGGCCCCATCAAGGCTGTCGAACTCGCCCTGAACGACAAGGACCGCTACCAGCAGCTGGTGACCGACGCCCACCCGTCGATCGCCGCCTTCGGTGGCATGTTCCTGCTGATGATCTTCCTGGACTTCATCTTCGAGGACCGGGACATCAAGTGGCTCGGCTGGCTGGAGCGCCCGCTGGCCAAGCTCGGCAAGGTCGACATGCTGTCGGTCTGCATCGCGCTGATCGTCCTGCTGATCTCGGCGATGACCGTCGCCACCCACGCCCACCAGCACGGCGGCACACACGTCGACAAGGCCGAGACGGTCCTGCTCGCCGGCATCGCCGGTCTGATCACGTACATGATCGTCGGCGGGCTCTCCGGCTACTTCGAGGACAAGCTCGAAGAGGAGGAGGAGCGTGAGCACGAGGCCGAGGAAGAGGCCGAGCGCACCGGCAAGCCCCGCTCCGCGGTCGCCCTGGCCGGCAAGGCCGCGTTCTTCATGTTCCTCTACCTCGAGGTCCTGGACGCGTCCTTCTCCTTCGACGGCGTGATCGGCGCCTTCGCCATCACCAACGACATCGTGCTGATGGCCCTCGGCCTCGGCATCGGCGCCATGTACGTCCGGTCGCTCACGGTCTACCTGGTCCGCCAGGGCACCCTCGACGACTACGTCTACCTGGAGCACGGCGCGCACTACGCCATCGGCGCCCTCGCCGCGCTCCTGCTCATCACCATCCAGTACCAGATCAACGAGATCATCACCGGCCTCATCGGCGTCGTCCTGATCGCCGCCTCCTTCTGGTCCTCCGTCCGCCGCAACAAGGCGCTCGCGGCCGCCGAGGGAAAAGCCGGCTCGGACGAGAAGACTGAGGTCTCGTCCGGGGTGTGACACCCCTCCGAGCGAGGAACGCTCTGTGCGGGGCGGCCACCGAGGACTCCTCGGCGGCCGCCCCGTCGGTCTTCATGGGCCGTGGGTACGGCGGTGACCTGCGGTCTCCGAGTGAACGTGGGGGCGGAAATGGGCCTGTTCGACGGACTCCGGCGTGGCGATGTGCAGTTCGACTCGGGCCACGCGGCGACGAACGCGATCGAGCTGACCAAGCGGCGCGCGCAGATATCACTCACCAAGCAGGACGCCGCCACCGGCCATCTGCGCGTCAACCTCAGCTGGCGGATGCGCACGTCCGACTTCGGCGGCAGCCAGCGCGAGAGCCTGCTGCGCCATCCCTTCCGGGCCCTCAAGCCCCCCGAGGTCGTCGGTCACAGCCAGAGCATGGTCAACGTCGACCTCGACCTCGGCTGCCTCTACGAACTCCAGGACGGCAGCAAGGGCGTCGTACAGCCCCTCGGCGGCTACTACGGCGACGTCAACGCGCCGCCGTACGTCAAGCTCAGCGGTGACGACCGGTTCGGCTCCGGGTCCGGCGAGACGATGTACATCAACCTCGACCACCGCGACAACATCAAGCGGCTGCTGGTCTTCGTCTACATCTACGACCAGACACCCGCCTTTGACCGCACGCACGCGAGCGTCACGCTCTATCCGAGCAGCGGACCGCGGATCGAGATCCACCTCGACGAGCGCCAGCCGCAGGCCCGCTCCTGCGCCGTCGTCATGATCGAGAAGGTGAAGGACGAGATCGTGGTCCGCCGCGAGGCGAAGTTCGTCTACGGCTTCCAGGCCGAGCTGGACCGGCTGTACGGGTGGGGGCTCCAGTGGGGGCGGGGCTACAAGACGAAGGTCGACCGCTGACCGGGAAGCCCCGGCGAACGCCGGGGCGTGGGCCCGGCTAGCGCCCGATGAACTGCGGGCCCTGTGGGGGCAGGCGGAAGTCCGGGTCGGGGGCCGTGGTGGCCGCCGGCGGGTAGCCGTAGCCGGTCTGTGCCCCGGCTGCGCCCGCCGTGGCCGCTGCCTGGGGGTAGCCGTACGCGGGACGGCTCGTGGGCTGCGGGTAGCCGTAGGCCGGCTGCGTGGTCGGGGGCTGCTGCGGATACCCGTAGCCGGGCTGCGTGGGCACCGCGTTCGGCTGCTCCGGGGGCAGCGGCAGGGAGACCTCGGGGGTCTGCTGCGCGGGGCCGCCGGTCGTCGGCTGTGCGGGCGTGTTCGTGGTGGGAGGCGGGGGGACGGTCGTGGTCGGATCCTCCAGGGTCTCCGACTCGTCCACCGAGATGCCGAAGTCGGTCGCGAGCCCCTTCAGCCCGTTCGAGTAGCCCTCGCCCAGCGCCCGGAACTTCCAGCCCTCCCCGCGCCGGTACAGCTCACCGCAGATCAGCGCGGTCTCCTCGCCCGTCTCCGGCTTGACGTCGAAGTAAGCCAGCGCCTCGGCACCGGTGCCCGCCGCGTCGTACAGCAGGATGCGCAGCGCCTGTACGCGGTCGAACGTCACGCCGTCCGCCGATGCGACCAGCAGAATCCGGCTGACCTCCGACTCGACACCGGTGAGCTCTGTCTGGATCGTGTCGGTCAGGCCCTCGGCGACCCGCTTCTTGCCGAGCCGCCACACCTTTCCGGCCGGGTGCCGGGGCTGGTTGTAGAAGACGAAGTCCTCGTCGGAACGCACACGACCGTCGGGGCCGAGGAGCAGTGCGGAGGCGTCGACGTCCGGAACTCCCTGCCCGGGCGTCCAGCGCAGCACGGCCCGTACCGTGGTGGCTTCCAGAGGGACGTTCGACCCCTTCAGCATCGCGTGCGTCATGCGGTCATCCTGCCTTCTCGGTCCTGCTCACGACAACGCGGGGGGCCGCGGTCACGAGCGGCGCCGACGACCGTGGCGGACTACCGTCGTCATGGCCGGGTACTGGCTGTGATTGCCCGCGTTACCTGAAATTCATGCCTCATGGGAACCTGTGACATGGACATCTACGTACTATTACCGGCCACCTTTCATCGATTCGCAGGTCGCACAACCACCACGGGGGAGTTTCATGCGTCATTTCGGGCACATCGCCCCTGAGGTGCGGAAGCGTCTCTTCTTCCGCGAGCCGTGCGTGTTCACCCCGGACTCCCCGGCCCGGCTGCTCGCGGCCGCCCTGGGCGCCACGCTGTACAGCCCGGCCACCAGACCACGCCTCGCCGACGACGTCCTCAAGCAGGCCGGGCGCGGTGTGGTCTCGATGGTGCTGTGCCTGGAGGACTCGATCGACGACGCGGACGTCGGCCCCGGCGAGGAGAACCTGGTCCGCCAGTTCACGGCCCTCGACGCCCTCCCGGACGCCGATCTGCCCCTGCTGTTCATCCGGGTCCGCGCCCCCGAGCAGATACCCGACCTGGTGCGACGCCTCGGCCCCGCCGTCCGCCGGCTGTCGGGATTCGTCCTGCCCAAGTTCACCGAGGAACGCGGCATCCCCTTCCTGGAGGCCCTCGCGACGGCCGAGGCCGAGAGCGGCCGTCGGCTTTTCGCCATGCCCGTGCTGGAGTCTCCGGAGCTGCTCTACCGGGAGTCGCGCGTGGAGACCCTGGAGGGGATCTCCCGCGCGGTCGACAAGTACCGTGACCGCGTCCTCGCCCTGCGCCTCGGCGTGACGGACTTCTGCTCCTCCTACGGGCTGCGCCGGGGCCCCGACATGACGGCCTACGACGTGCAGATCGTCGCCTCCGTGATCGCCGACGTGGTGAACATGCTGGGCCGCGCCGACGGCACCGGTTTCACCGTCACGGGGCCGGTGTGGGAGTACTTCCGGGTCCAGGAGCGCATGTTCAAGCCGCTGCTGCGGCAGAGCCCCTTCCTGGAGGTGCAGGCCGCCGAACTGCGCGAGAAGCTGATCGAGCACGCCATGGACGGCCTGCTGAGGGAGATCTCCCTGGACCACGCCAACGGCCTGCTGGGCAAGACCTGCATCCACCCCTCGCACGTGCTGCCGGTGCACGCACTGTCGGTCGTCAGCCACGAGGAGTTCTCGGACGCCCAGGACATCCTGCGCCCCGAGCGCGGCGGCGGGGGTGTGCTGAGATCTGCGTACACGAACAAGATGAACGAGGTGAAGCCGCACCGGGCCTGGGCCGAGCGGACCCTGCTGCGTGCCGAGGTGTTCGGCGTGGCGAACCAGGACATCGGCTTCGTGGAGCTGCTGGCCGCAGGCCTGCCCGGCTGACCGTAGGTGCTTCCGAGGGAATTCGAAGGGTTCATGGCGAAGGCGGAGAAGGCGGAGAAGGCAGTGAACCAGGGGGAGCACCGTGAGGTGCGCGCCGAAGTGCCGGCCGGGCCGGCCGGCGGCGCCGACGGCGTCTGGTCCGGCGACTGGGTCGCCGAGCGGCTCGGCGTCGAACTCGTCGGCGACGAGGGGCTGACCGGCCTGCTGGGGCTGGCGCTGCGCCGCAACCCGAAGCGGGCCCACCTGCTCGTGTCGAACGTGCTGGGCAAGCACGTGCCGCAGTCGCCGTCCGTCGTGTACGGCTACGGCTGGGAGCTCGGCCGCCGGGTGCGTGAGCTGCTGGGCGACGACGAGGCCCGCCGGGCCGTCGTCCTCGGCTACGCGGAGACCGCGACCGGCCTCGGCCACTGTGTCGCCGACGGGCTGGGCCTCGCCCCCTGCCTGCACTCCACCCGCCGCCCGGTCGCCGGTCTCGACCCGGCCGGCGGCTTCGAGGAGTCCCACTCCCACGCGACCTCGCACCTGCTGCTGCCGGAGGATCCCACGCTGCTCGCCGGGGACGGGCCGCTGGTCCTGGTCGACGACGAGTTCTCCACGGGCAACACGGTGCTGAACACTGTCCGTGATCTTCATGGGCGGTATCCGCGGCGGCGGTACGTCGTGGTGGCGCTGGTGGACATGCGGTCGGCGGCGGATGCCGGGCGCCTCGCGGAATTCGCCGAGGAGATCGGGGCCCGGGTCGACCTGGTCACGGCGGCTTCGGGGACGGTACAGCTGCCCGAGGGGGTGCTGGAGAAGGGGCAGGAGCTGGTGGCACGGTACGAGGCGGAGAGCGCGGGGGAGGGTTCGTCGGCGGGTGCGGCGCCGTCGTGGCCGGTCGCGCAGTTCCCCGCGCCCCCGAACAGCGGCGTTGCCCTCGCAGCCGACCAGGAGGCCGACCCCCTAGGGGCGCGGGGAACTGCGCGAACAGCCCCCACCGGCCCGCACCCGGACGACGACGGCACCGCCCCCCACGCCACCCGCATCGACCTGCACTGGCCCGCCAACCTGCCGGACGGCGCCCGGCACGGGTTCACCCCCGCTCACCGCGCCCGGCTGGAGGCAGCCCTGCCTGCGATGGCGGCGAGGATCGCCGAGGCTCTGCCGCACAACGCACGCCGCGTGCACATCCTCGGCTTCGAGGAGCTGATGTACGCGCCGCTGAGGCTGGCCCGGGAGCTGGAGCGCGACACCGACCTCGAGGTCCGTTACTCGACCACCACCCGCTCACCCGTCCTCGCCGTCGACGACCCCGGCTACGCGATACGCACCCGCCTCGCCTTCCCCGCCCACGACGACCCCGCCGACGGCCCCGGCGAGCGGTACGCCTACAACGTGGCCGGTGCCGGATTCGACGCCGTCGTCGTGGTGGTCGACTCGGCCGCCGACACCCCCGCGCTGCACGCGCCCGGCGGCCTGCTGGCCCGGCTCGCCGCGCACACCCCCGAGGTCCTCCTCGCCGTCGTACCGTCGTACGCCCCTGAAAGGCCCCGCATGCTGCCCGAGCCCCTCCGCGGCCCCGACTTCTCCTCGTACGCGCCCGAGGAGGTCGGCTGGCTGCTCCAGGACCTCTCGGAGGTGACCCTGGAGGCGCCGACCGAGGAGCGCGAGGAGGCGATCCAGAGCGGCGGCGCGCACTACGCGGAGTCGCTGCCCGTGGAGTACCAGCCGAGCGAGCAGTACCAGCAGCTGTTCCACGCCGCGCTGGCGGACTCGGCGGCCCGGATCGCCCAGGCGGTCGGCGTCGTCACCGAGACGGTCCTCGCCGAGCGGTCCCCGCGTCCGGTCCTGGTCTCCCTCGCCCGCGCCGGCACCCCCGTCGGCATCCTCATGCGCCGCTGGGCCCAGCACCGGCACGGCCTCGAACTGCCGCACTACGCCGTGTCGATCGTCCGCGGCCGGGGCATCGACGCCAACGCCCTGCGCTGGCTCGCCGAGCACCACGACCCCCGGGACGTCGTCTTCGTCGACGGCTGGACCGGCAAGGGCGCCATCACCCGCGAACTCGCCCAGGCCCTGGAGGAGTTCGAGAAGTCCGACGGCATCGCCGGCTTCAGCCCCGAGATCGCGGTCCTGGCCGACCCGGGCTCCTGCGTCCGCACCTACGGCACCCGCGAGGACTTCCTCATCCCCTCCGCCTGCCTCAACTCCACCGTCTCCGGCCTGATCTCGCGGACCGTGCTGCGCGCGGACCTGGTCGGCCCGCACGACTTCCACGGCGCGAAGTTCTACCGTGAACTCGCCCCCACCGACGTCTCGGTGGCCTTCCTGGACGCCGTGTCCGCCCGCTTCCCCGAGGTCGCCGACGCGGCCGGCGCCCAGGCCAAGGAACTGCTCGCGGCCGACCGCTCGCCCACCTGGGAGGGCTGGGCCGCCGTCGAGCGCATCAGCGAGGAGTACGGCATCCACGACGTGAACCTCGTCAAGCCCGGCGTCGGCGAGACCACCCGGGTCATGCTGCGCCGCGTGCCCTGGAAGGTCCTGGCACGCGCCGGAGCGGGCAGCGACCTCGACCACGTGCGCCTGCTGGCCGGGCAACGCGGCGTGCCCGTCGAGGAGGTCGAGAAACTGCCCTACACCTGCGTCGGCCTGATCCATCCGAAGTTCACCCGGGGCGCGACCGGCGCCGACGGCAAGGCGGTGGCCCTCTGATGCCCGCACTCGTCGCCAGCGACCTCGACCGCACCCTGATCTACTCCGCCGCGGCCCTGGCCCTGACCATGCCGGACGCCCGGGCGCCCCGGCTGCTGTGTGTGGAGGTGCACGAGAGCAAGCCGCTGTCGTACATGACGGAGACGGCTGCCGGGCTGCTCACCGACCTGGGCGACGCGGCCGTGTTCGTGCCGACGACCACCCGGACGCGCAAGCAGTACCTCCGCATCAACCTGCCGGGTCCCGCGCCCACCTACGCGATCTGCGCGAACGGCGGCCACCTGCTGGTGGACGGCGTCTCCGACCCCGACTGGCACGCGCAGGTCACCGCACGGCTGGCCGACCAGTGCGCTCCCCTCGCGGAGGTGCAGGAGCACCTGCTGAGGGCCGCCGACCCGGTCTGGGTGCGCAAGCACCGCGTCGCCGACGACCTCTTCGCCTACCTCGTCGTCGAACGTGAGCTGCTCGACGAGGACTGGGTGAAGGAACTCGCGGTGTGGGCGGAGAACCGCGGCTGGACCGTGTCGCTGCAGGGCCGCAAGATCTACGCCGTACCCAAGCCGCTCACCAAGAGCGCGGCGATGCGGGAGGTAGCCCGGCGGACCGGGGCCGATCTCACGCTTGCCGCGGGGGATTCCCTGCTCGACGCGGATCTGCTCCTGGCGGCGGACCGGGGCTGGCGCCCGGGGCACGGGGAGTTGGCGGACACGGGCTTCACGGCACCCGCAATCAGGGCGCTTCCCGAGCGGGGCGTTCTGGCCGGGGAGCGGATCCTGCGGGAGTTCCTGGGGGCGGTGAGGGGCGCCTGAGCGTTCGGGTGGGGTGGTCGTCGTGCGGGTGCGGCGCCGTCGTGGCTGTTCGCGCAGTTCCCCGCGCCCCTTGAGGGCGCGTCCCCTCAGGGCGTCGGAACAGCCGCACGGCGATGAACGCCGCCACCGCCACCACCGCCACCGCCAGGACCACCTTCGAGTAGGCGGAGACGATGTCCGAGACCTGGTGCCAGTTCGCGCCGAGGAAGTAGCCCGCGAGCACGAACGCCGTGTTCCAGATCGCGCTGCCCAGGGTGGTCAGGCCCAGGAACACCGGCAGTCGCATGCGCTCGACACCCGCCGGCACGGAGATCAGACTGCGGAAGATCGGGATCATCCGGCCGAAGAACACGGCCTTGGTGCCGTGCTTGAGGAACCACGCCTCGGTCTTCTCGATGTCCGCGACCTTCACCAGCGGCAGCCGGGCCGCGATCGCCACCGTCCGGTCACGGCCGAGCAGCGAGCCGACCCCGTACAGCGCGAGCGCGCCGATCACCGAGCCGGCCGTCGTCCACAGCAGGACGGCGAGCAGGCTCATCCGGCCGCTGCTCGCGGCGAATCCGGCCAGCGGCAGGATCACCTCGCTGGGCAGCGGCGGGAACAGGTTCTCCAGGGCGATGGCGAGACCGGCACCCGGCGCCCCCAGCGCGTCCATCAGGTCGTTGACCCACTGCGGCCCGGCGTCCGCTGCGATGGCTGTCATGCCACCACGCTAGGAAACCGAAGCTGAAGGACTCCTGAGGAAACCCGGACAGCCGCGTCAGCCGCAGCAGCCGCCTCCGCAGCAGCCGCCCCCACCGCCGCCGCCCGCGCGGGGCGCCGGTGCCGGGGCGGAGGCGGAGCCGCCGACCGCGACCGTGGAGAGGAGCTTCACCGTGTCGTCGTGCCCGGAAGGGCAGGCCGCGGGGTCGGAGGACTCGGCCATGGGACGGCTGAGTTCGAACGTGTCGCCGCAGGTCCGGCAGCGGTACTCGTAGCGAGGCATGGGGACAGGTTAATCCGCGCCGACGGAAGTACGGCCTTCCGGGAATGTGTTTGCTCACTGTTGCCGTACCGGTGTGGAGGACCTGTAAAGGCCGCTGATAACTTTCGAACGTCGCGAGGAGCCGTAAAAGCGGGGGAACGCAAGGGCTCGCTGCCGTCGATCACGGCAGCCATGTCCTTCCGCGCGAGCACCATGGTGAGCGGGAGGGAGACAGCCGTGTCCAAGGCTGGGCGGGAATCGGACGAGACCATGCAGTTGAAGGTCCCCGCTTCCACGAACGCGGACGAGACGATGATGTTGCGCATCGTCGAGGCGGGCGCGACCGACAAGGCCAAGTCGTCCTCCGGTACGGCCGCGGACGGGAGCGGTCCCGGCCGGCCGCGCCGGCGCAGGGCCCCCCGGGCCTCCCCCTTGTCCCGTCTCTCCGCCGCGGCCCCGGGGCCGGCGCGACTCGCCGCCCGCGTCGTGTCCGAAGCCCGCCGCCTGCGGCCCTGTTACCCGCACGCCGACCGCACCGGCTGGCGCCGCTGGGCGCCCTCGTCGCGGCAGTGGCTCGGTGCCGTGCTGACGGTCACCGGCCTGAGCGTCGTCCTGCTGGGCTCCGCCTACGCCGCCACCGACATCCCGGAGAACCTCAACTCGTACGCCACCCAGCAGGACAACGTCTACTTCTGGTCCGACGGGACGCCCATGGCCCGCACCGGCTGGGTGCGGCGGCAGGCGATGCCGCTGAAGGACATACCCGAGGACGTCCGCGGCGCGGTGCTGGCGGCGGAGAACGCGAGCTTCTACAGCGACCCCGGCATATCCCTCAGCGGCCTCGGCCGCGCCCTGTGGCGCACCGTCGGCGAGGGAGAGACCCAGGGCGGCTCCACGATCACCCAGCAGTACGTCAAGAACGTCTACCTCAACCAGGACCGCTCCGTCGGCCGCAAGTTCACCGAGGCGATGCTCGCCCTCAAGCTCGACAACGAGATGAGCAAGGACGACATCCTCGAGGGCTACCTCAACACGAGCTGGTTCGGCCGCGGCACCTACGGCATCCAGCGTGCCGCCCAGGCCTACTACGGCAAGGACGTCGGCGAACTCGACGCCGGCGAGGCCGCCTTCCTCGCCTCCCTCCTCAAGGGCGCCTCGCTCTACGACCCCTCCGTGAGCCAGGCCAACCACGCCCGGGCGGTGGAGCGCTGGTCCTGGATCCTCGACCGCATGGTCGACACCGGCGCCCTGTCGAAGTCCGAGCGGGCCCGGTACAAGGAGTTCCCCGAGCCGCTGAAGCGGACGCCCGGTTACGACACCGGCAAGCAGAGCGACTACCTCGTGGAACTGGCCGCCCAGTACGCCAAGAAGGCGTCGCACCTGACGGCCAGGGAGTTCGACCTGGGCGGCTACCAGATCTACACGACCTTCGACCGCAAGCAGGAGACCGCGCTCACCGACGCCGTGGACAAGGCCCGCGAGCGGGCGCGCAAGGACGAACCGGCCAAGGCGAAGGCCCTGCACTTCGGCGCCTCCTCGGTGGCCGCCGACGGGCGCATCCTCGCCGTCCACGGCGGCCCCGACCACCGTAAGCAGGGTTACAACGAGTCGAACGCGACCACTGTGCCCGCCGGTTCGGCCTTCCTGCCGTTCGTCTACGCCGCGGCCCTGGAGAACGGCGTGCACCGGACCCGTGACGGCGCCGCCACCGAGGTCACCCCGCAGACGCTGTACGACGGGGACGACGGCATCGCCGTGCGGACACCCGAGGGCCCCTACTGGGACCGTGGCGGCAAACAGGTCACTTCCCGCAACGACGGCGGGAAGTCCTACGGGCGCATCAGTCTGAGCCGGGCGCTCGCCCTGTCGGTCAACACGCCGTTCATGCAGCTCGGCATGGACACCGGCCTGGACAGGGTGCGGGACACCGCCCAGCGGGCGGGCCTGCTCTCCTCCAGCTTCGGACCGCAGGTGCCCGCCCTGTCCCTGGGCAGTGCCACGCCCAGCGCCATCCGCATGGCGAGCGGCTACGCCACCTTCGCCGCCGCCGGAAAGCACGTCGAGCCGTACTCGGTGGCCCGGATCACCCGCAACGGCTCCGAGGTCCCGTTGACGAAGCCCGTGGCCCGCCGTGCGGTGAAGGCGAGCGTGGCCGAGGCGGTCCAGTCCGCCCTCACGGACGCCTTCCGCACCGCCCGCCCGGGTGCGGTCACGACCGCCACGGTGGCCGGGAAGGCCGGCACCACGCAGAACGACACCGCCGCCTGGTACGTCGGCACGGCCAACTCCGTGTCGACGGCGGTGGTCGCCTACCGCATCGACCTCACCAAGAGCCTCGAACCCCTGCCGCTGGACGGGATCGCGGGCTCTCCCGGCGACAGCGTCCCGTACCGCATCTGGTCCGGTGCCCGCGGTATCGGCTGATCCCCGAGCCCGGCCCCGCTCCGTCCCCCCGCCACACCCCCCTCGCAGAATGAGCCGCGCATGAAATCGCCGTCCGGCCGCCGCCGTCGACCCCGCGCACCCCGCCGCACCGTGCCCCCGGGGGTGCTGACCCTGGCGGCCCTCCTCGTCGTCGCGTCCCTGGTGGCGGGCTACATGGTGCTGACCCGCTCGGACACCACCACCCCGACCGCCTCCTCCGGGGCCGGCAAGGGGGCTGCCGCGAAGCCGGACCAGGAGCTCCCGTGGGACGGCAGGACGAAGGTCCTCGGGGACGGTTCCACCTCCTACACCGGCCCGCAGCGGGGGCAGCTGAAGCCGGTGCCGCTCAAACCGGGCGAGAAGCCGCCTCAGTTCGTGGTCTTCTCCTGGGACGGCGCGCTGCAGGGCGACGACGGGCTCTTCTCGCACTACCGGGAGCTGGCCGAGGAGTACGACGCCCACATGACCTTCTTCCTCACGGGCATCTACCTCCTGCCCAAGAGCAAGAAGAACCTCTACACGCCGCCCCAGCACGCGAAGGGCTCGGCGGCGATCAGCTTCGCCACCGACGAGCACATCCGCACCACACTGGAGCAGCTCGGCAAGGCCTGGCAGGACGGAAACGAGATCGGCACCCACTTCAACGGCCACTTCTGCGGCAAGAAGGGCGGCGGTGACTGGAGCGTCGCGGAGTGGAAGAGCGAGATCGACCAGTTCTACGGCTTCGTGGAGAAGTGGAAGACCAACACCGGCCTCAAGGGCCTCGGCCCGCTGCCGTTCGACATCAGGAAGGAGGTCACGGGCGGCCGCGCGCCCTGTCTGGAGGGCCAGAAGAACCTGCTGACGGCCGCCAAGGACTACAAGTGGCGCTACGACGCCAGCTCCGCGGGCGACTTCCAGATATGGCCCTCCAAGAAGAACGGCATCTGGGACTTCCCGTTGCAGATGCTCCCCTACGAGGGCGGCAAGTACCAGGGCCTCTCGATGGACTTCAACTTCCTCTACAACCAGTCCGAGGGCGAGACCGAGGGCGACCCGGCGAACTACCCCGAGTGGGAAGAGCAGACCGTCGCCTCCTACATGGCCGGCTTCAACCGCGTGTACTACGGCAGCCGGGCCCCGCTGTTCGTCGGCAACCACTTCGAGGACTGGAACGGCGGCATCTACATGCGGGCCGTCGACCGGGTCATCAAGGACGTGTGCACCAAGAAGGGCGTCAAGTGCGTGTCCTTCAGGGAACTGGCCGACTGGCTCGACGTGCAGAAGCCCGGGACCCTGCAGCGACTGCGCGGCCTGGACCCGGCACAGTCGCCCGACTGGTCGACGGTCGTGAAGTGATCAGGTCCGAAAGTAACCGGCGCAACACCCTTCACAGCAGCCACACGCTCCATGCAAAGATCTCCTACCCCGGTCATCCTTCGGCCGGGGCAAGAGGGGAAACACCAGTGAAATCAAGGAAACTGAGCGGGACGCGCCGTCGCGTCACGATACTCGGGGCGGCGGCGACCTCGGTCGTCGCCGGCGTCGCCCTGCTGCCCAACTGGAGCGCAGGCGCGGCGGTCAGCGACGATCCGACGGTGGACGCGCGGACCAAGGCCACCTTCCAGCGGCTGGCCGATGCGGTCTTCACCGACCGCACCAACGCCCTGGTCGACGGCGGGCGGACCGACGCCGGCAAGCCGCTGACCGACGGCTTCTCCGGCGACGTCACGCTGTCCTCGGGCACGGCACGCACCGAGGACGCCACCCTGTCCGCGCTGGGGCAGCGCAAGGAGCGGCTGGCGAAGGCCGGCGAGACGTACGGCAAGGCCAGCACCACCGTCACCCTGAACGCCACGCGGGTGACGGGACGTACGGCCAAGGCCGATGTCACCGAGACCACGACCCTGACCTACGCGGGGGCCCGTGGCGACGGGCCGAAGACCACCGGATTCCAGGCCCGGCACGAACTGACCTTCAAGGCCGACCGGCAGGGCGACTGGCGGCTCACCGGCATCCGCGACACCGACCAGGGCGGTCTCGCGGTGAACACGCTCTCCAAGCCGGCCCCGGTCAAGGCGACCACCGCCGCCGACAACACCACGCCGAACGCCCCGCGAGCGGCGACCACCCGCAACCCGGCTCCCGCCCCGAAGAGCGGCACGACGTACGACTACAAGGCCATGGCGGCCTACGCAGAGAAGTACTGGAACGTCTACAACAAGGACTACCCGGACTTCAGCGGGCACGGCGCGGGCGGCGACTGCACCAACTTCGTCAGCCAGTCGCTGAAGGCGGGCGGCTGGAAGCACGCTCCCGGCTACGTGTACGACTACACCAAGTGGTTCGGCAACGCGGACATCCAGTCGGACTCCTTCGTCGGCGTCAACGAGTGGTCCTGGTTCGCCCAGAACTCCAAGCGGACCCAGCCGCTCGCCAACGTCTTCCAGCTCGAGGTCGGTGACGTCCTCCAGATGGACTTCGACCGGGACGGGTCCAAGGACCACACGATGATCGTCACGTACAAGAGCGGCGGTGTGCCGTACGTGACCTACCACTCCAACAACACCCTCCGCAGGTCGGTGGCGAGCCTCGTCGCGTCGTATCCGAACGCGTACTACTACGCCTACCGCACCTGAGCACGGGCGGGGGCCGGGCTCAGTGTCCGGCCCCTCGCTCTTCGCGGATCTCGCCGACCACGCGGGCGACGGACCGGCGGACCGCTTCCGTCTCCGTGAGGAAGTGCCAGTAGTCGGGGTGGCGGCCCTCGAGACCGGCGACGGCACGGTCCAGGCGGGACACGGCGTCGTCCAGGGGGCGGGCGTGGCGCGGGTCGGGGGTGTTGCGGCCGGCCATGGCGAGGCGCTGGGCGTCGCGGATGGCGAAACGGGTGCGGTCGATCTCCTGCTGGGGGTCCTTCTGCACGGCGTTCAGGCGGTGCAGCCGGTCGCCGGCGGCGGAGACGGCCTCGTCGGTGCCGTTCAGCAGCGCCCGTACGGTCGACAGCAGGGCCGTCGCGTCGGCCCAGCGCTGTTCCCCGCGGGCGGCGCGTGCCTCGGCCAGTCTGGCCTCGGCCTGGCGGACGTTCTCCGCGGCGGCGTCGGGTACGTGCTGCAGATCCTGCCAGCAGGCCGCGGTGAAGCGGCGGCGCAGTTCGCTGAGGGTCGGTTCGACCTGCTCGGAGCGGGTGGTGAGGGCCTGGGCGCGGGTGCGCAGGGAGACGAGGCGGTGGTCGATCTCGGCAGCCCGCTCCGGCAGCCGCTCGGCCTCCACGCGGACCGCCTCGGCCTCTCGTGTGACCCGCGCGGCCCGTTCCAGGGTCTGCGGGACGCCGTGCTGTCCGGCGCCCTGGTTCAGCTTGGTCAGCTCGGGCGAGAGGGCGGCGAGCCGGGCGGCCAGATCGTCCGCCTTGAGCCCGGAGGCGCGTACGGAATCGAGGGCGTCGGAGGCGGCGAGCAGGGCCTGGCGGGCCCGTTCGACCGCGGGGGCGAGACGGGCCAGCTGGGTCTCGGCCTTGCCGAGGAGGGGCCCGAGACCGTCGGTGAAGCGGTCCAGCTCCTGTTTGACCCGGCCGAGTTCCTCCTTGGCCGCGGTCAGCTCGGTCCGGGCGCGGGCGGCGGCGGAGGCCTCCAGGTCGTCGCGGTCGAGGTCGTGGGCGTCGACGGCGTTGATGTAGCGGTGGCTGACCTCGTCGATGCGGTGGCCGAGCGCGTCGAAGTCGGCCACGGCGCGGCGGGCGGCGGGCGAGTCGTCGACGGCGGTGATCGTCTCGATCGAGATGCGCAGGTCGCGCTGGGCGGTGTCGAGCTCGTAGAACGCCGCGGCGGCGGCGTCCTTCGCCGCCTGGGCCTCGGCCCGCTGGTTCTCGGCGCGGCCGCCGAACCAGCGCCGGGTGCCCCCGCCCGCGAAGGCGGCGGGCAGCGCCAGCGCGGCCACCAGCGGCAACCACATCAGGGTGAGCGCGTCCCGGAGCGGGCGGCCCGGCGTGCGGGGGGCGGTGCGACGCGGGCGGTGTGCGCGCGGCACCGACGGCGAGTCCGGCTGTCCTGGTGTCGCCGTCACATCCCTCTCCCGTGCTGTGGTCCACCCTGCCCGGTGTCATTCTCCCACCGGTTAGGGACGAACACACGGCCCGGTCAGTTCGCCGTTCGCACCGTCACTTTGCCGTCGCCGGTCCGGGCGGACAGCACATGGGCGCTGCTCTCGTCGCGGGGTACGGACACGTCCACCCCGCCGTCGCCGGTCTTGGTGGTCACGCGGTAGCCGGCCCGGGGCACCGCGATGGTCACGGAGCCGTCGCCGCTGCGGGACTCCACGCGGTCCGGCACGACGCCGAGTTCGAGGCGGACCGAGCCGTCACCGGTGCGGGTGCGCACGTCACGGGAGGAGACGTCCGCCCGGATGGATCCGTCGCCGGTGCGCATCCGCAGGGGACCGGTGGTCTCGCTGACCCGGATCGAACCGTCGTCGGTGCGCAGCTCGACGGGGCCGGTGGCGTCCCGCACGCGGACGGAGCCGTCGCCGGTGCGGATGTGCAGGGGGTCGCGGAAGCCGCGGGCCCGCACGCTGCCGTCGCCGACCCCGACCTTCACGGTGATCCCGCGCGGCACCTCGATGCGGTGCTTGGCGGAGCAGTCGACGACGACGCCGGAGCACTTCAGCCGCAGCACCAGCCGGTCGTCCCGCAGGGACCAGGTGGCCCTGGGGGTCTTGCCGATGGCGACCGAGCCCTGGAACCAGCGGGTGACCCCGACCTTGCCCGACGGATTCCCGTCGGCGGCGACGATGTCCAGGGCGGAGTCGTCGGAGTCGACGGTGAGGGTGTGGCCCTGGAGGCCGAAGGACCGGTGGTCGGGGTCCTTGTCGTCCCCGGCGGACGCCCCGCAGGCGCTGAGCCCGGCGGCGAGCACGACGGCGGCACCGGCGAGGGCGGTGGCGCGGGCGGCGGCGGTGCGAGTGGTCATGACGGTCTCCCCCTGGACGGACGACGGGCGCGTCGGGGCGCTCCACGACCGTATGGGCCGGGGGCCCGCAGGGGGATCCGGGCCACTCCCGGATCGGGGGTGGGGTTAACCCCAGGCATTGGGACCCGCCGCGGCCCCGCGATACGGGTTTGCGGGACCGTGCCCCGGGCAATGTAGGCTGTCGACTCGTCCTGGGCGTGGCCCGGGATACGGGTGCGTAGCTCAGGGGTAGAGCGCCTGCCTTACAAGCAGGATGTCGGCGGTTCGAAACCGTCCGCGCCCACAGCACGGAGTTCTGCGGCAGAGGCCCTCCAGGGATGTCCCCGGGGGGCCTTTCCCGTGCCACGCCCCGGCGGCGGGGATCAGTAGTTCGCGTTGGCGAGGAGTTCGCCGTCCTTGTCGTACACGGTGACGAGGCCGTTCTTCGACTCGTAGCAGGAGGTGAACGCCGAGGCGATGAGCTTGCCCTCGCCCTGGTGGGGGCCCATCAGGCCGCCGCTGAAGTCGGTGAACACCTCCGCCGCGTCCAGGATGTCGTTGCGCTTGTCCGCGCCGGTCACCTTCGTGACGTGTTCGACCGCGGCCTTCTCGGTGTCCGTGCCGTTCTCGGCGACGCAGTCCCGGAACTGCTCGGCCTGGGACTTCCCGTCGGCCGGCCCGGCCTTCTCGGGGCTGTCCTTCCCCGGTTTGCCGTCGGCGGCGACGGCCTTGTCCTTGTTCGAGGTGTCGCCGCTGCCGTCACCTCCGCCGCCCGTGGCGACGGCGGCGATGAGGAAGAGGGCGAGGATGCCCGCGCAGCCCAGGCCCGCGATCTTGCCCGCGCCGCGCTTCTTCGGCGGTTGGGGCGCCGGGGCGCCGTGGAAGGGCTGCTGCGGGTGGGGCTGGGTGGGCTGCTGTGGGTACTGCCGGCTCATGGGTCCCCCTCGGGATCATTCGTGTCGTGAGTACGACCCACCGGGGGAGCCACGCGGTTGTAGAAGGCTGAACGAGTTCACCTGATGGAGGTACGGGCGGTCGCACAGCCGCAGGCGGACCGCACGCGCGTCCGCCCCGGGTCGACGACGGCTCCGGGCCCTTCTCTACGATGAGCTCGTGAACAGCCCCCGCGAGCGCACGTGCCGACCCGCCCTGAGGCGGTGCCAGGTGCTGTGCGTGCTGGGGCTGTTGGCGGGGCTGCTGGGGATGCACGGGCTGGCGCCCGGGGGCGGTCTGCCCGGGCCGTCGCACGTGCGGCAGGCTGATGCGCTCCCGTCCCACACGCCTCGGACCCACACGCCCGGCGCCCACATGCCCCGGACCGAGCTCATGCGCTGCGGGCACTGCGCCGGTGGGCACGTCCAGCACGCCGACACGACCTGTGCGTCGGGTGCCGTGGGCGGGGGGCCGGTGCTGCCCCCGCTGGTCCCCGACCCGGTCCCCGTGGGCGTGGGGGAGAGCTCCGTACGGGCGTACGCGGTCGTGGATACGGATGATGCCCGCGCCCCGCCTTCCCTGGCCGAACTACAGCTTCTGCGGATCTAGACACCACGCGTCACGCCGGCCGGTACCGACCGGTGGCGGCGTGATGCCTCCGTCGTGTCCGCGATCCTCAGTTCCTCGCAGAAGCAGGAGTTCACGCATGAGCAACACCATTCGGACCCTCGCGCGCCGCGCCGCCCTGGTGGTGGCGACGGGTGCCGCGGCCGTCGTTCTCGCCGCCTGTGGCGGTGACGGTGCCGACCGTGCGGCCGGCGGTGCCGGGCACGGCGACGCCGGAAGCCACAGCCCGGCCGGGACCCCGTCGTCCGCCGGATCCCACAACGCCCAGGACGTCGCCTTCGCGCAGGGCATGATCCCGCATCACCGGCAGGCGCTGGAGATGGCGCGGCTGGCCGGTGACCGGGCCTCCTCGGACACGGTCAAGGACCTCGCGGGGCGGATCGAGAAGGCGCAGGATCCGGAGATCCGGACCATGACCGGCTGGCTGAAGACCTGGGGCGAGGACGTCCCCGGGGCCTCCGGCGGCGGTATGGACCACTCCGGGTCCGGCCACTCCGGTATGCCCGGCATGATGGGCGCCGAGGACATGGCCGCGCTGGAGAAGCTCACGGGCAAGGCCTTCGACGTGCAGTTCCTGACCCTGATGGTCGAGCACCACGAAGGGGCCGTGGAGATGGCCCGGACCGAGCAGAGCGAGGGCCGCTACGGCCGGGCCAAGAGCATGGCCGACGACATCGTCACCGCTCAGAAGGCCGAGATCGGTGAGATGAACAAGCTCCTCGGCAAGAGCGGGAGCAAGAGCCAGGGCTAGTGCGGGAGCGGGGGCATGAGCTGAGCTGACAGCCGGGCCCCGTCACGAGGCTCCGCCGGTCTCCTCCGGCGGAGCCTCGTGCGCGTGCTTCAGCTCCGAGCGGGCCGCGACCCGCTCGGAGCCCGTCAGCTCGGACCAGTAGCGGTGGGTGCTGACGAACACCGCGAGCTCGTGCTCCCGCCGGCGGAGCTTCTCCACCTCGGCCTGTTCGTCCGCGCTCCAGCCGGGGGAGGCGGGCCGTTCCACCTTGCGCCAGCCGTTGTCGTCGCTGAAGCCGTCCAGTGGCTCCACCGACCACGGGAGCCGCTTCAGCAGGGCCGACAGCTCGGCCCGGACCTGATGGAGTTCCTCCTGACCGGCCAGGAGGTCACTCGGAAAGTCATAGGTCGTAGCCACGACCCAATGATACGCCTGTTCGAATTTAGCAGGCGAGTTCCTTCCTGGGGTTCACGCGAACGTGTGCAGCTCACCCACCACGCGGGCCGCCACCGGAGCCGGAATCCCGTGCCGCTCGGCCGCGCGCAGCAACGCGCCGCCGATGGCGTCCAGTTCGAGGCGGCGGCCGGCCTCGGCGTCGCGCTGCATCGAGGACTTCATGGACGGCGGGAAGGCGTCGTACCGGGCGAGCGCCCGGGCCGGGTCCGCCGGGCCGCCGCACGCGCGGCTGATCGCGGCCGTCTCCTCCACCAGGGCGGTCAGCTCGTCGCGGTGGCGGGTGCGGACCTCGCCGAGGGGGAGGCCGTAGCGCGTGGTGAGCAGGGCGAAGGGCGCCAGGAACGACATCTTCGCCCACAGGGCCGCCGTCTCGTCCTCCAGGACGCCGGTGGCCGGACCGGCCGCGGTGAAGGTCTCGGCGAGGGCGGCCAGGCGGGGCCGGGGCACGCCCGTGCCGGTCAGATCCACCTCCGCGAAGGGGCTGCCGTGTTCGACGACGCCCGGAGCGACACGGGTCGACTCGACGCGGATCACTGCGGGGGCCACCCGGTCGGGCCGGTAGCGGGCGCGCAGGGCCGCCGGGTGTTCGACGCCGTTCAGGAACGGCACGAGGAGGCCGTCGGACAGCACTGGCGCGGGGACCCGGCCCAGGGCGGCGTCCAGGGCCGTGTGCTTGACGGTGACCAGGCACGCGTCGACCGGCTCCCGCAGCTCGGTGTCGGCCTCGACGCGGGCCGTGAAGTCGCCGAAGCGGGCGCTGCGTACCCGGATGCCGTCGGTGCGCAGGATCTCGGCGGTCTTCTCGCCGGACAGGCAGATCACACGGTGGCCGGTGCGGGAGAGCAGGGCGGCGAGCAGACCGCCCACGCCGCCGGGGCCAAGAACGGCCACGGTGAGTTCGTTCGTCACGAGGAGTTCCTCTCGTCGGTCGGCCCCGGGATGGTGGCCGCCTCGCTGCGATCATGGCAGGTCGCCCTGTCGTAGGAGGGCCGAAAGGGTGAGACTGAGGGCATGTGCCGGAGTATCAAGACGCTGCGCCCGCCCGCGATGCCCGAAGAGGCCACCGAGGCGGATGTGCGCGCTGCCGCCCTGCAGTACGTGCGGAAGGTCTCGGGTTTCCGCGCCCCCGCCGCTCACAACCAGGAGGTGTTCGACCGCGCCGTCGAGACGATCGCGCAGGCCACGGCCGAGTTGCTGGACGGCCTGGAGGTCCGCGGGGCCGGGGCGCGGAAGGCGAGCCGGCCGGTCCCGGGGGCGGGAGGTTGAGCCGGCCGGTCCCGGGGGCGGGAGGTTGAGCCGCCCGGTCCCGGGGGCGGCCGGCGAGCCGCCCGGACTCGGGGCGCGGGAGGCGAGGTGGCCGGACGCGTGCCCCGGAGGTGAGGTGGCCGGAGGCGTGCCCGGGAGGTGAGCTCGTCGGGCCCTGCGCCTCAGACCGCCGGTTCGGGCTGCGGTTCCGGGCGTGGCGCCGGGACGGAGTTCGCCTCCCACAGCCTGGTGGTCCGCCGGTAGCCGTGGACCACCGAGGCCATCGCCAGCAGGAGCAGGGGCGCGAAGAGCCACGGGTACGCGGCCATCTCCAGCGGCAGGAAACGGTAGGTGGCGAGCAGCACGGCGAAGACGACCGTCCCGTAGCCGACCAGCCGGAGACCGGCCCGGTCCCAGCCGCGGTCGTACGTGCGCAGCGCCGTCTCCACCGTGTACGCGAACACCACGCCGGCTATGAGGTCCACGCCGTAGTGCCAGCCGAATCCCAGCGTGGCGGCGAGGGTGGCGATCAGCCAGAAGGTGCCGGCGAGACGCAGCGCGCGCGGTCCCCGGCGGGAGTGGATGAAGATCGTGGTGGCCCACGCCGTGTGCAGGCTGGGCATGCAGTTGCGCGGGGTGATCCCGTCGAACGGCACGGCGTACGGGGTGGTGACCGGCGGCAGCGTGTCGGGCCACAGGTCGGCCACCGCCCAGTGCCCGCCCTCGGGGCCGTAGGCGAACATCGGCCCGACCACGGGGTAGATCATGTAGACGGCCGGCCCGAGCACGCCGATCAGCAGGAAGGTGCGCACCAGGTGGTGCCGCGGGAAGCGCTGCTCGGCCGCCACGTTGCGCAGCTGGTACAGCGCCACACACACCGCGGCCACCGCGAGCTGGGCGTAGACGTAGTCGAGGGCGTGCTCGCCGACCGGGCCGCTCGCCCTGAGGAGCCGGCCCGCCAGCCACGACGGGTTGCCCAGCGCGTGATCGGCCATGGCGATGTACGGGTCGAGTACGAGCGGCCGGGTCTTCGACGTGATCAGCAGCCAGGTGTCCCCGGTCTTGCGGCCGGTCACCAGCAGCAGGCCCAGCCCCACGCCCTTCAGCAGCAGGACGCGTTCCGGGCCCGTGCGACGGATGAGGGCGATGACCCCGAGGCCCAGGATCACCCACAGCGCGCCGTTGCCGAACGGGTGGCCCTCGTCGGGGTAGGTGCCGGTCGCCCAGCGGACCAGCAGGAACACGAGATCGATGCCGATCGCGGTGCCGAGGGCGACGAGCCGTTGCCGCCAGGTGAGCACCACCATCGTCAGAGCGAGGCTGGCGTACAGCAGGAACCCGGACTTGGGGGCGTAGACCACCTCGCGTGCCTGCGCGGTGATCGGTCCCGGCATGCCGAAGTGGTGGGCGGTGATCTGGAGGGCGACGAGGAACCCGAGAGTGATCACGCCCGCCGCGGCCCACAGCATCGCCCGTGGGTGCCGCCTCGCGGCGGAGGTGATCCGTTCCGTTCGGGAGGCTTCCCGCGACGCCGTCGTCGTCAATGTCTCAGCCGCTTCCAGGTCGTGGTGGTCGGGGGTGGGTGAGCCGGAGCCCGGACTACGACGTCCGCGGTTCCCGCCGCATCAGATACGCCGCCCCTGCCCCGGCGCCGAACAGCGCCCCCACCGACACCGCCGTCGCCAGCCAGGTCGCCCCCAGCCAGTGGGCGCCGAAGTAGCCGAGGGCGACGCTGTAAACGGCCCAGGTGAAGCCGGCCAGCGCCGACCAGGGCAGGAAGTCACGGGCGCGGCGGTGGGCGGCGCCCGCGCCGAGGGAGACCACCGAGCGGCCCGCGGGAGCGAATCGGGCGACGACGACGAGGGCGCCCCCGCCCCGGGCGAGGGCCGCGCCGAGACGTTCCTGGGCGCTGGTCAGCCGCCGGGAGCGGGAGATCGCCCGGTCCAGGCGGGCGCCGCCGCGCCAGGCGAGACGGTAGGCGGCCAGGTCACCCAGGACGGAGGCGGTGGCCGCGCAGAGGGTCAGGGCGAGGATGTCGGGCACGTCGGTCGCGGTGCCCGCTGCCGCCGCCGTGGCCGCCGTGATCACCAGGACACCGCTGGGCAGCACCGGCAGGAACACGTCGAGCAGGACGGACAAGGCCACCACCGCGTAGATCCACGGGCTGCCGATCGGCAACCCCACTTGCTCCAGCACCGCGACTCCCCGTGAATCCCCCGTGGGCCAGACCGTGCCGCGATGGCGCGGGGGGAGCGGCAGGAGTGGCCATGACAGCCATAGAGCGTACGCCTGGGGTGTGACGGGCGGTTCACGGGGGGCTCATACGTTCGGTGCGGACTGTTCACCTCGCCTCGGCTTGTCCAGATGTGTCGATATACGTAGGCATGTTGTCCACCTTGCCCGGCGGCGGGCACCGCAGACAGAACGGCGCCTTCCCTCGAGGGGAAGGCGCCGCCGTCGTTTCCGGGGGCCCGGGCGGCTCAGGCGGCCACCGGGGTCTGGCCCGCAGAGCGCTGCTCCTGCGTCGAGGTGCGCTTGGCCAGCAGCCGGTCCACACCGAACGCGCCGGAGCCGGTGAAGATCAGCAGGAACATGGCCCAGCAGTACATGGCCGCGCCCTCGCCGTTGTTCTCGATGGGCCACAGGCCCTCCGGCTGGTGGACCTTGAAGTACGCGTACGCCATCGCGCCGGACGAGATGAACGCCGCGATGCGGGTGCCGAGGCCCAGCAGCACCAGGATGCCGCCGACGAGTTCGATCACGGCCGCGTACCAGTTGGGCCAGGCGCCGGTCGCTGCGGTGCCGCCCTTGCCGTCCACGCCGCCGAGGACACCGAAGAGCGCCACGGCGCCGTGACAGGCGAACAGCAGGCCGATGACGATCCGGAACAGTCCGAGCGCGTACGGCTGGGCGCCGTTGAGGCGAGCGGTCATGTGGGGGGTCTCTCCTTCGGTTGGCCGGCGCTGGGGAGGCCGGTCGGGGACGGATACCGCGGAGTAGCCCACGTTAGGTGCGCCTAATTGATGCTTGCAAGTTCAACATTTGGCCAATGCTTTGCCTCCGGCGAGGGGTCGATCCCGGGCTCAGCCGCACGTAGAACGGCTCTGGCCACCGCGTCCGCGTCCGAAAGCGTGACCGAATCCACCCCTGGCCGAGCCCCCGCGGCGGTCACCCAGTGCACGCCTTCTGTCGGCACACCGAACGCGAACCGCCTTGTGTGTGCAACTCCTTGACGATCCATCAGACGATAGGGGCGGGGCGTGACGTCCAACCCCCCTGTCTCATAACCGTCGATGGAGTGCGGGCGGCACTGCCCGCTGCGCAACAGGCCGGCCAGAAGGGCGTCGGCGGTGTGCCGCAGGTCCGGCTCCGGCAGCCGGGCCTCTATGAGGGTTCTCACACGCACGGCCGACCCCGGCACGTCGGGGGAGTGCGCCACCCAGCCCCCGTCCTCGTCCGTCACCCGCATCCGCGGCCCGAGCACCCGCACCACCCCCGCTTCCACCAGCGCCGCGAGCTCCTCGATGCGGCGGCGCGGCGGGCCGATGGACAGGAACGCGTTGAGCGGGGTGTACCAGCGGTCGAGGTGGTCCCGGCGGGAGGCGCCGGCCAGGCCTCCGTGGTCGACGATCAGCCGCAATTCGTTGCGCAGGTCGCGCAGCACGTCCAGCGCCGCCTTCAACGGACCGCGCACATTGCCCAGGGCGGCCTGCGCGGCGTCCTCGCGCAGATACGACAGCAGCCAGTCGTCCCACGCGCCGCGATGCCCGAAGTCCCGCCCGGTGTACGGGCGGGAGATCCGCTCCCAGCTCCACCGGTCGGCGTCCGGCACCCCGAACTCCGTCGGCAGCGCCGCCTCCTGGGGATCGCCGTGCGGGAGAGCGAGGAAGCGGTCGGTGAACTCCCGCTCGCGCCCCGCATCCGCCGCGGCCCGCCGGATCAGCGTGCCGTAGTAGACCGTCTCGACCTCCTTCGCCACCAACGGCCATATCTCCGCCAGGAAGTCGGGCGCCTCCCCGGAGTCCGCGCGCTTGCGGAACCCGGCGATCACCTCCGGGGTGAGGACGAGCGGGACGTGCCGGCCGTACGGCCCCTTCGCGTTGTCGCCGCGTGCTTGGTACGGGACGCCCCGCCGGGAACCGGCGAAGAGCCGCGGCTCACGGCCGGAGGGCAGATACCGCAGGCCCTCGGCGTCCCGTACGAAACGGCCGCCCCGGCCGGTCGTCAGCAGGGCCGTGTGGTCGAAGAAGTTGAGGCCGAGGCCGCGCAGCAGCACGGGCTCGCCCGGGGGGACGGAGGACAGGTCGACATCGGCCGGGTTGGCCGGCGGGACGTGACGCAGGCCGTGCCGCGCCGCGTGGGCCGCGTACCGCAGCAGATCCGGGCCGGCGGTCCTCGGCAGATGCCCCTGGGCCAGCACCACCGCGGACAGGCCGGCCAGGGTGCGGCCGTCGTCGAGGGTGAGGGCCTGGCGGTCGCCGGGGGCGTCTTCGAGGCGCACGGCGCGCGCCCGGTGGGTCTCGACCCGTACGGACGGCGGCGCTTGCCGTACCACCTCGGCGAACACCCACTCCAGGTAGCGGCCGTAGTCGGCCCGGGTCGGGTACTCGTCCGGGCCCAGCCCGCCGCCCGCCCACTCGTGCAGGCTCGGACCCGGGCGGATCGGGCCCGAGCAGTCCACGCTGTCGTCGGTGAACAGGGTCACCTGGCAGGCCACGGTGTTCATCAGCAGCTCGGGCGACTGGGCGGTGCGCCAGACGCGGCCGGGGCCGGGCGGGTCCGGGTCGATCACGTGGACCGTCAGCCGGACGCCGGGCGGCAGGAGTTCCGGAGCGGAGGCGCACAGGCGTTCCAGGACGCTGGTGCCGCGCGGCCCGGCGCCGACCAGGGCGACGGAGACGCCCGCGGGTCCCGTGGCCGGTCCGGGACCCGAGACCGGCACGGATTCCTGCGTTTCCGGGCTTTCCGGGCTTTCCGGGCTTTCCTCGGTTTCCTGGGTTTCCTCGTGCGACGCAGACAAGGGTGGGACTCCCGGGCGTGGGGGGCGCGTTCGGCGGTCCGCCGGGCAGGAAGCGGACGGTCCGCCTCATCATGCCGTCGCCGGGGAGGGACACCGGGGTTCGTGGGGAAGGATTGACGGTCGCTGTGGGATGCCTCACGAGCATCGTGGGACATCCCGAGCACAGCGCGACAAAGGGGTGGAACGGTCGGGTTACGGGGCAAGCTCCGAATCCAGCAACGTCGTCAGGCGGGGTCCGGCCCCCTCGCGGGCCTTGGCGTGCTCCAGTCGCAGCCGGGCGGAGCGGCCGCGCAGGGTGAGGGTCATGAGCTGGTTGCCGAACCAGGGGCCGCCCGTCTTGCGCCAGCCGACCGGCGGGCTCGGGAGCCGGCCGTGCCGGGCCAGGGCGCGGCCGAGGCTCCGCGCCATCGCGCTCCAGCCGATGCGGAAGGCCAGCCGCATCGACAGCGGCACCGAGTTGTGGACGGGGGAGCAGACGAGCTGCACGACCCGGGCGTCCGGGCTCCGGCCGGGCCACGTGGGCTCGGCGATGTAGGCGTGGTGCACGTCCCCGGACAGTACGCACACCGTCGCCGGCGCGTCCGGCCCCGAGCCCGCCTCGGCGATCAGCTCCGCCAGCCGCGCGAAGGACTCGGGGAACGCCGACCAGTGCTCCAGGTCCGCGGCGCGCCGCACCTTCTCCCCGAACCGCGCCCAGCGCTCGCCGCGTTCGCCGCCGCACAGCGCCGCGTTCCACCCCTCGGCGTCGTGCACCAGGTGCGGCAGCAGCCAGGGCAGCGAGGTGCCGATCAGGAGGTGGTCGTAGGACTCGGTGTCCCGCACCTGCTCGCGCAGCCAGGCCTCCTCGCCCGGGTCGAGCATCGCGCGCTCGTCCTCGGCGAGGACCCGGGCGGCCCTGCTGTCCACCATCACCAGGCGTACCCGCCCGAAGTCGCGCCGGTAGCTCCAGCGGACCGTGGCCGCGTCGGCGTCGGCCCGGGAGGCGAAGGCGCGCAGTACGTCGGTGCCGTCGGGGGTCTTGCACACCTCCTCGTACACCGGGTCGGCCGCCAGCTCCTCCAGGGAGAGGTTGCCCAGGTGCTGGTGGACCCAGTACGACATCAGGCCGCTCAGCAGCCGCTCCTGCCACCAGCCGGTGGAGCGCATGTCGGTGAGCCAGGAGGCGGAGGTGTTCCAGTCGTCGATCACGTCGTGGTCGTCGAAGATCATGAAACTGGGCACGGTGGACAACAGCCAGCGGATGCGCGGGTCGAGCCACGACTCGTAGTAGAGGTGGGTGTACTCCTCGTAGTCGGCGACTCCGCTGCCCGGCCCCTCCTTCAGGTCGCGGCGGCCCGCAATCCAGCGCTGCGTCGAGTCGGAGGTCTCGTCGGCGTACACCTGGTCGCCGAGCAGCAGCAGGACGTGCGGCCGCTCGCCGTCGGGGTCGGCCGCCAAACGGGTGGCGAGGGCGTCCAGGGCGTCCGGGCCGACGGGATCGTCGCCGCCCGCCGGCGGGGAGGCCCAGCGGCAGGAGCCGAAGGCCACGTCGAGGGCGCCCTCCGGGCCGGGCGCGTGGATCGCCGAGGGCGGGAAGGGGGAGCCGGGCAGCGGCCACACCCGGGTGCCGTCGAGGAGCACCTCGTAGGTCGTGGTCGTACCGGCCGTGAGGCCCGTCACCGGGACCAGCGCGTAGTGGTGGCCCGCGATCTGGAAGCTGCGGGCCGTGCCGCCGGCGCCGTCGGCGCACCGCACCTCGGCGGTGCACGGACGGCTCGTCTCGACCCACACGGTGGCGGACGAGCCGTCGGTGTACCTCAGCAGCGGTCCGAGGCGCAGTGCGCTCATGTCGTTCCCCTTTCCGTCGCCCCGTACGGTACGCAGCGACGGAGGCCGGCGGGGAGGTCCCGACACGACATCAGCGTGTCAGCAGCTCGCGAGGTAGTTCTGCAGCGCGGACTTCTCGGCCGAGTCGACGGAGAGGCCGTAGTAGTACTTCACCTGCACCCAGGCGCGGACGTAGGTGCAGCGGTACGCCGTCCGGGACGGCATCCAGGTGGCCGGGTCCTGGTCGCCCTTGGCCTGGTTGACGTTGTCGGTGACCGCGATGAGCTGCGGGCGGGTGAGGTCGTTGGCGAACGCCTGGCGGCGTGACGTCGTCCAGGAGCCGGCGCCGGAGTCCCAGGCCTCGGCCAGCGGGACCAGGTGGTCGATGTCCAGGTCGGAGGCGGCGGTCCAGGTGGCGCCGTCGTAGACGGAGTACCAGCTGCCGCTGGTGGCGGCGCAGGAGGAGTCCTGCTGGACGTTGGTGCCGTCGCGCTCGAGGACGACCTCGCGGGTGTTGCAGGCGCCGGACTGGGTGATCCAGTGCGGGAAGAGGTCGCGGTTGTAGCCGGTGCGGTCCTCGGTCGCCACGGTGAGCGAGGCCAGGTAGGTGCGGGCGGTGGCGCCGCTCACGGGGGTGGGGAGGGCGGCGGAGGCCGTGGGGGCGCTGAACAGGGCCACGGAGGATATGAGCGCGGTGGCCGCCGCGGCGACGCTCAGTCGTCGACGCGCGTAGAACCTGGGCATGCGAACTCCCTGGGGAGAGGGGGGTGTGGCTTGCGAGCGAGGGAATGCTCGCGCTGCCGTGTGACGCACAGATGTGCGTCCGGTGAGAAGTTAGTGACGCGGCCATGACATGACAAGATTCGAGGCGGAACTTTTCACTCCGGGCGAGTCCCGTACCATGGACGGCGCAGAAGGGGAGTAGCTCTTCGCCGGACCGTCGACATACTGCTCAGCCCGCCTGAGCCGGCGCCCGGAGGCCGGTCCTTTCCCGGACCTGCCAGCGAGACCTTCGGCAGAGCAGTGCACGCCCGTGCCGTCCCCCGGCACGGGTACCGATGTGCTGCCGTGCCGAGGTGTCGCGTGCGAAGGTCCAGCACTCTCGGTGGGGCAGCCCCGACCGATTGAGGAACCCTTGATCAGCCTGACCGTGACGGCCGTCGTCTTCGGCGTCGTCTTCCTCGCGGAACTCCCGGACAAGACCGCCCTCGCCGGGCTCGTCCTCGGCACCCGCTACCGCGCCTCCTACGTCTTCGCCGGGGTCGCCGCCGCCTTCGCGCTGCACGTCGCGCTCGCCGTCGCGGCCGGCAGTGTGCTGACGCTGCTGCCGCAGCAGATCGTGCAGGCCCTCACGGGCGTGCTCTTCCTGGGCGGGGCCGCGGTGCTGCTGCTGAAGAAGAGCGAGGACGAGGAGGAGGTCCGCAGGCCGGAGAACCAGTCCTTCTGGAAGGTCTCGGGCGCCGGCTTCATGCTCATCCTGGTCGCCGAGTTCGGTGATCTCACCCAGATCATGACGGCGAACCTGGCCGCCCGCTACGACGACCCGCTCTCCGTCGGCCTGGGTGCGGTGCTCGCGCTGTGGGCCGTGGCCGGGATCGGCATCGTCGGTGGGAAGGCCCTGATGAAGAAGGTGCCGCTGCGGCTGATCACGCAGATCGCGGCGCTGGTGATGCTGGCGCTCGGGCTGTGGAGCCTGTGGGAGGCCGTGACCGGATGACCCGGGCGGGCTGAACGGGGCGTGAATGTCCGGTGGGGGCCCTGGCGCAAAGCCCGGCTTGTTTTGTATCGTGGAGAAACAAAGTGGCCTCCGCCCGTTTTCCCTGACCGGCGGGCGGGGCCGCCTTGTCCCCCCGGGGCGTGCCGGTCGCGATCCGTCCTCAGCCCCTCTCCCGCGCTGGAACGCGCCCGAGCCTTGGAGCTGCCGATGACGGCCACCGCCGTGCTCACCGCCCGCGCCCTCCTTCTGGACATGGACGGCACCCTCGTCAACTCCGACGCCTCGGTCGAGCGGATCTGGCGGCGCTGGGCCGAGCGACACGGGCTGGACGGGGACGAGGTCATGAAGGTCGTGCACGGCCGGCAGGGCTACGCCTCCATGGCGCTGCTGCTGCCCGAGCGGCCGATGGAGCAGAACCACGCCGACAACGCCCGGATGCTCGCCGAGGAGACGGCCGACACCGACGGTGTCGTCGCGATCCCCGGGGCGCCGGAGTTCCTGGCCTCGCTGCGGGGTCTGCCGCACGCGCTGGTGACCTCCGCCGACGTGCCGCTCTCGACGGCACGGATGGCCGCGGCCGGTCTGGAACTGCCCGTGGTGCGGGTGACGGCGGAGTCCGTCGGGGCGAGCAAGCCCGACCCGGAGGGCTTCCTGAAGGGCGCCGCCGAGCTGGGGATCGCCCCCGCCGACTGTGTGGTGTTCGAGGACTCCGGAGCCGGTATAGCGGCCGGTCGCGCCGCCGGGATGACGGTGGTCGGCATTGGTCCCCGGGCTGCGGCCCACGAGCCGGACGTGGTGGTCGAGGACCTCACGCGGGTGCGGGTGGAGCCCGCGGGCGACGGGACGATCCGCCTGCACATCGGGTGAGCTCCGGCTGCCCGTGTCACCGCCCGGCTCACCCGGAGGGAGAAGGCGAGCGCATCACATGGGCAGCGATCACGCGCGCGCACTCCAGGGACTCGGTGTGTGTCGTGTCCACCTCCACGTCGTAGCTCATGCCCTCGTGCACCACGCGTGCCTGTGACGCGGCCATGCCCCGCACCCGGTCTCCCCGGGCGATCTCGCGCCCCGCGGCGACCTCGCTGTCACACCGAACGCCCACCCACAGCACGGTGAGACCGGACAGGACCTTCTCCCAGCGCTGCCGGGACGCCGGGCCGCCGAGGAAGACGTCGTCGACGATGATCCCGGCGCCGGCGCGGGCCATGGCGGCGATCCCCTCGGTCCAGGCCGCGTCCAGAGCCCGGAACTCCGCGCCCACGCTCACGCCGCCGTCCGCCGCGAACGTGATCCCGCCGTCCGAGTCCCGCAGCCTCGCGGGCAGCGCGTCGACGAACGAGTCGACACCGAAGGCCGGCCACGGATCGGGCAGAACCTGTTGCAGGCACCGGACGATCCCGGACTTGCCCGAGCTCGAACCGCCGTTGAGAACGATCACCTGAGTAGTCACGGCGTCACGGTAGGACGCCCGGGCCGGTCACGGCTCCCGGGTTTCCGACTCCAGCTTGGCCCGTGTCTCCCGGTCGTAGACGCCGAGGTCGTCGGTCTGGATGCCGCGTGACCACTGGTAGGTGCGGACCGCTTCTTGGAGGCGGTCGTCGTAGGCGCCGTCGGTGTCGTCGTCGTAGAGGTACAACTGGCGCAGGCGGAACTGGAGTTCGGTGACCTCCGGGCCGCTGTCACCGAGGCGCAGGACGGTGGGGCCGGCCTTCTGGCGGGAGTTGTCCGGGGGCGCCTGCTCGGCGCCGGTCGCCGTGGCCGACGGCTGTGATGCCGACGGGGAGGGCGACTGCGACGGGCTCGCCGAGGCGCTCGGCGCGGACGGCGACGGCGAGGCGGACGGGCTCCCCGTCCGGGACGGCGAAGGCCGGGGCGCCGCCGGGGCCGGGGGAGCCGCCGGGGCGCTGCCCTCCGGGAGCGTGGACGCCGCGCTGCTGGACGGGGCGTCCGGCACACTCGCGCGGATGCCGTCCGGCAGCGCGGTGTCCCGGGAGGGGCTCTCGTAGGAGAACAGCCCACTCGCGTACCCGGCCGCCGCGACGACGGCGGCACAGGCACCGGCGGTGGCGAGCAGCAGGGTGCGCCGCCGTCGCCCGGACCTTCGCGCACCGCTCCCGCCCCGGTCTGCCGCGCCGCGCTCCGCCCTCCCCACGCCGTCGAACAGGCGCAGGTCGGTGACGCTCGGTTCGGTCGGGGCGGGGGCCGGGGGCGTCGGGCCCATCGAGACGGTGGCGGCCGGAAGCACGGCGGTCGCGTCCGGGTCGACCGGGCGCAAGGGCATCGTGACGCCGGCGGGGGAGGGCGCAGTGGCGGCACTCCCGGCGGGCTCCGGCTCCCCGTGCTCCGGCGAGGCGGTGACGCCCGTCGCCGTGTGCGGGGACGTAGGGGCGGTGCCCGTCCCCGCGTGCCGGGGCGCGGCTCCTTCGGCCGTCGGCCCGCGGCCCTGGGCAGGCGATGCCTCGGCGGGGCGGGGCCCGGAGCCGCCGTCCGTGTGGGGGGCGCTGGTGGTGTCCTCGGCCGCGTCGCCCGGGGGCACGACCGGCGTCGTCCTCGTGGCGGGGTCGATCTCCACGTACGGGCGGATCCGCAGCGGGTCGAAGTCCTCCGCTGCCGCCGCCTGGGCCGTGCGGGCGTCGTGCAGGGCCTCGGCGACTCGGTGTGTGCAGGCGCAGGCAGGGGTGTTGTCCCGCTGTCTGGGCGCGCCGCACTCCGGGCACGGGTGGCCGTTCGGCGGTTCCACGCGTTCCTCCCTCCCCTCGCGAACTCCAGAGATTATCCAGATCTTCTCCACAGTGCGGTCGAGGAGCCCCCGGAAGCGCGGCTTCCAAAAGGGCCCGGCAGGCCATAACAGGTCACAGCGGTCACGATGGAAAACATCACAGGAGACGCGGGAGGTCGGATGGCCGAGGACGGGAACGCCACCACGCTGACGCCCCAGGGCACGGCCCCCCGGGAGCAGGTGCCCGGGAACGTCCTGGTCTCCATCGGCGCCCTGCTCCTCGGCATGCTGCTCGCCGCCCTCGACCAGACCATCGTGGCGACCGCCCTGCCCACGATCGTCAGCGACCTCGGCGGACTTGATCACCTGTCCTGGGTGGTCACCGCGTATCTGCTGGCCGCGACCGCCGCCACCCCCCTGTGGGGCAAGCTCGGCGACCAGTACGGGCGCAAGAGGCTCTTCCAGACGGCGATCGTGATCTTCCTGGTCGGATCCGCGCTGTGCGGCGCCGCACAGGACATGGGCCAGCTGATCGCGTTCCGGGCCCTTCAGGGGCTCGGCGGCGGCGGGCTGATCGTGCTGTCCATGGCCATCGTCGGCGATCTGGTGCCGCCTCGGGAACGCGGCCGCTACCAGGGCCTGTTCGGGGCCGTCTTCGGCGCGACCAGCGTGCTCGGACCGCTGCTCGGCGGCCTGTTCACCCAGCATCTGAGCTGGCGCTGGGTGTTCTACGTCAATCTGCCCGTCGGCGTCGTGGCCCTCGCCGTGATCGCGGCCGTCCTGCACATCCCGCGCCGGGCGCGACGGCATGTCATCGACTACCTCGGCACCTTCCTCATCGCCGCCGTCGCCACCTGCCTGGTGCTGGTCGCCTCACTCGGCGGGTCGACCTGGGCGTGGGGGTCCTGGCAGATCGTCGGCCTCGCCGTGCTGGGCGCCGTCCTCGCCGTCACCGTCGTGGCCGTCGAGCGGCGGGCCGCCGAACCCGTCCTGCCGCTCAAGCTGTTCCGCGTCCGCACCTTCACCCTCGCCGCCGTGATCAGCTTCGTCGTCGGGTTCGCCATGTTCGGCGCCATGACCTATCTGCCGACCTTCCTCCAGGTCGTGCAGGGCGTCAGCCCGACCATGTCCGGTGTGCACATGCTGCCGATGGTGCTGGGCCTGCTGCTGGCCTCGACCGCCTCCGGGCAGATCGTCAGCCGGACCGGCCGCTGGAAGGTCTTCCCGATCGCCGGCACCGGCATCACCACGCTCGGGCTCCTCCTGCTCCACCAGCTCGACGAGCACAGCTCCACCGCCGAGCTGAGCGGCTTCTTCTTCGTCTTCGGGCTCGGGCTCGGCCTGGTGATGCAGGTGCTCGTGCTCATCGTGCAGAACGCCGTCCCCTACGAGGACCTCGGCGTGGCCACCTCCGGCGCGACCTTCTTCCGCTCCATCGGCGCCTCGTTCGGCGTCGCCGTCTTCGGCACGGTCTTCGCGGGCCGGCTCGGCGATCAGCTCACGGACGCCTTCCGGGGCGTCCAGCTCCCGCCCGGCATCTCCGTGGACACCCTCAAGGCCGACCCGCGCGGCATCGCCGCCCTGCCGTCCGGCCTGCGCCCACCGGCCCTGCACGCCTACGCCGTCTCCATCACGGACGTCTTCCTGTACGCCGCCCCCGTCGCGCTCCTCGGCTTCGTGCTGGCCTGGTTCCTGAAGGAGGACCGGCTGCGCGGCTCGGTCACCGCACCCGACGCCAGCGAGACCCTCGCCAGCAACCCCGTCGAGCGGTCCTCGTACGACGAGGTGTGCCGGGCGCTGTCGGTGCTCGGCACCCGTGCGGGGCGGCGCGAGATCTACCGGCGGATCACCGCCCGGGCGGGCTACGACCTGCTGCCCGCGACGAGCTGGCTGCTGCTGCGGATGCGGCGCTACGGCTCCGTCGAGCCGGGCGTGCTCGCCGACACCATGCCCCTGCCCATCACCGTGATCATGGAGGCCGCCCGGCAGGCCGAGGAACGCCGCCTCGCCGTGCGCCGGGGCGTCGACATGGTCCTGACCGAGGAGGGGCGTGAGGTCGCCGACCGGCTGGCCGGGGCCCGCGAGGAGTCCCTCGCCGAGCTGCTCGGCGACTGGTGGGGGCCGGACAGGCCGGCCGACCTGGAGCAGCTCGTGCGCGAACTGAACGGCGAACTGTGCGGATCGCGGCGCGAGCGGCCCTACCGGGTGCGCTCGTCGCAGGAGCCGGTCTGAGGGCGGTCAGCCCCTGCCTTTCGCAGGAGCCGGTCTGAGGGCGGGTCAGCCCTGCTCTTCGCCGGATCCGGTCTGAGGGCGGCCCAGGTCCTTGCTGAACCAGTGCTCCGCGTACCGGTCGTCGTTGTGCGGTCCGGTCTCCGTGTAGCCGAGGCGGGCGTAGAGGGCGCGGGCCTCGACGAGATCGCCGCGGGTGTCGAGGATCATCCGGGTGGCGCCGAGCGCGCGTGCGGCGTCCTCGGCGGCCCGGACCAGGAGCGGGGCGCCACCCCGGCCGCGCATCACCTCGTACAGGAACACCCGCTTGAGCTCGGCGGTCGCGCCGTCCAGCAGTCGTACGCCCGCGCTGCCGGCCGGCTCACCGCCGTACCGGGCGACGAGCAACCGGCCGCCGGGCGGCGCGAGATCGGCACCCGGCTGGGCTGCGATCTCCCGTTCCAGTTCGGCGGGGTCGGTCCGACGCCCCTCGTGCAGCAGGTACCAGCGGTCACTGACCTCGGTGTAGTACGCCCGCCACAGAGCGGCGGCGACCGGGGAGTCGTACGGTTCCTGCGTCACGGTCCACATCACGGACCGCATTCTCCGCAGCCGCCCCCTCGGACACGCAACCGAATACTTCCGGCCACGTGTTGCGCCCCGGGTGCGGCCGGGAGCCGTTTGGGGACGGGCTTTGGGGACACCCGACGGGCGAACCGGCTCGCGAGGAGAGCCGGTTGGGCCGAGAACCCGGAAGGCATTCATGTCCACTGGCCTGATCATTGCTCTGATCGTGATCGCGGCGGTCGTCATCATCGCGGCCGTCATGACCCTGCGCGCCCGCGGGCCTCGGCGCGGCCCGAGCCTGAAGCGGCGCTTCGGACCCGAGTACGACCGGGCCGTCGCCCGGCACGACGGTGACGCCAAAGCGGCCGAGCGCGAACTGACCGCACGCGTGCAGCGCCACGGCGACCTGCGCGAGCGGTCGCTGGAGCCGGCGCAGCGCGAGCAGTACGAGGCGCGCTGGACGGCCGCCCAGGAGCGGTTCGTCGACTCGCCGCGCGAGGCCGTCGCCGAGGCGGACCGGCTGCTCGCCGAGCTCGCCGGTGTCCGCGGCTTCCCGGACGGCGGGCAGTACGAGGAACAGCTGGCCGCGCTGTCCGTGCACCACGCCCACCACGTGGACGGCTACCGGCGCGTGCACCGTGCGGCGCACCTGCGTGCGGAGGACGCCCGCGACGGCGGCCAGGGTACGGAAGACATGCGTGAGGCCATGGTGGCGGCCCGCGCCCTGTTCGAGGAGCTGGTGAAGCCGGCCCGCCACGACGGCGGCGGCCACACCGGCGGACGGCACGACAGCGGCCGCGAGCGCGCCGCTCTGAACGGCGGCCGCAAGGCCCCGGCCCGTGGCGGGCACCTGCCGTGGGCGATGAACCGACGTCAGGCGAAGGAGAGTTGAGGGCAATGACCGACATGACCCGACCGCCCGGCGACCAGACGCCGGCCGCCCCGGACGCCCGCGGCGAGAGTGCGCTGGGAACCGGCCGCCGCACGACCGCACCGGACACGGGCCGTCACGAGACCGCCCGGGGCGCGGAACAGCCCCCCGGCTCCGGCTCCGGCCTCGGAACGGACCGCGGCACCACTCCCGGGCCCGAGGCCGGCCGCGGCGTCCCGCACGGCACCGACGCGGACCGCGCCGTGGCGCACGGCACCGATGTGCCCGGCACGGACCGGCGCGCGGACCGGCCCGACGCGGACCGGTACGACACGGACCCGCATGACGCGGACCTGCTGGGGTCCGGAGCACCCCGCGGTGACCACGGCACCGGCTCCGACAAGGCCGGCCCCGCCAAGAACCGGGCCCACCTCCTCGCCCACGAGGAGTGCGACAAGCTCGGCTCGCAGCTGCAGCACGCCGTCGCCGGGTTCGTCGACGGGCCCCGGTCCGCCGTCGAGGAGGCCGACCACGTCCTGGAGGAGATCGCGGCCCGCTTCACCGAGGCCGTGACGCAGCGCCGCCGCACCCTGCGCCACTCCTGGCAGTCCGTCGAGGGCGGCGAGAGCAGGTCCGTGTCGTCGGCCGACACCGAGCAGCTCCGCCTGGCCCTGAAGGACTACCGCGAGCTGGCCGAACGGCTGCTGCACGTGTGAGCCGGGGGACCCCCCCGGTCAGTGATCCGCCCGGCGCTCCCGCCACTGCCGTACGACGTCCTCGACGTCGTACGGCTTCTTTCCCAGCGGGGGGCCGGGCGGCGGCTTGAACATCATGTCGCGGATCTTGACGTTGACCTCGTCGATGATCTTCCGGACGATCCGCTCCGAGGGGGCCGCGAGCGCGGCCTCCAGCGCGTCCTCCGCCTCCTTGCGCAGAGCCAGCGCCGGCGGGAGGACGGAGAAGCCCTCGCGGGCCATCTTCCGCTTGACCCACCACAGTTCGTCGTAGGTGCTCTCGACGTCAGCGGGGAGCGGCGCGCCCGCGCCCGGCAGCCGGTCGAACTCCCCGCGTGCCTCCGCGTCACGGATCTGCTTGTCGACCCAGGACTCGAAGTCGACGCCCGGTGGCTTTCGCTCGGTCATGAGTTCATTGTGCCGGACACCGCGTGGCCGGGCGTTTTATCATGCGGCGGGCCCAGAACCTGGCCGGCCCACCAGGACGTCTCAGGAGGAGCGCACGTGCTCGAACTCACCATGGCCACCGTCGCGGAGGCGGAGGCGGGCGCCACGGCCGGCATGCTCATGGCCGACGCGTCCAGCGAGCCGGGCGCGGTGCTGCGGGTGGGCCGCGACAAGTCCGTGTGCCGGCTGAGCACGCCGGACGACTGGCTGTTCGTCTCCCGCGTCCACCTGGAGTTCCTGTGCGGGCCGGAGGGCACCTGGCAGGTGACCTGGCTGCGCGGCTCCCAGCCCGACCCCTCCTCAGAGGTACGGCTGATGATGGGGGAGTACGCCCAGCCCCTGACCTACGGCGGCACCGTCCCACTGCCCCGGGGCGGCAGCGGCGAGATCATCATCCAGGACCGCACCGCCCCGCGCAGCGTCAACGTGGGCTTCTACCACGAGGTCTGACGGCGGGGCCTCAGGCCAGCACGCGGGCCAGTGCGAACCCGTCGTAGCCCTTCATCCCCACCGTCTGGATCGCCGTGCCGCTCAGCCTCGGGTGGGCGGCGATCAGCTCGATCGCGGTGCGGGTGCCCGTCACGTCCGGGGCGGTGCTGTCCGCGTCGACGACCCGGCCGCCCCGTACGACGTTGTCGAGGACGATCAGGCTGCCCGTGCTGGTGAGTCTGATCGCCCACTCCACGTAGTGCGGGTTGTTGGCCTTGTCGGCGTCGATGAAGACCAGGTCGAACGGGGGCGGGTTCTCGTCGGCCAGCTTGGGCAGCGACTCCAGGGCCGGGCCCACCCGCACCTCGACCAGCTTCTCCAGCCCGGCGCGCGCGATGTTGCGGACGGCGACCTCGGCGTGCCGGGGGTCGTACTCCAGGGAGACCAGCCGCCCGTCGGCGGGCAGGGCGCGGCCCAGCCAGATGGTGCTGTAGCCGCCGAGCGTGCCGATCTCCAGGATGTGGCGGGCGCCCTGGATCTGGGCCAGGAGCTGGAGGAGCTTGCCCTGGTTGCCGGCGACGTTGATGTGCGGAAGCCCGGCGGCGTCGCTGTCGCGCAGGGCGGCCGCCAGGGCTTCGTCGTCCGGGGCGAGGTGGGCGGTGAAGTAGGCGTCGACCTCGTCCCAGACGTGCGACTCGCTCATGCACCTCTACCTTTCGTCAGCATAGTTAGCATCCCTAACTACTGGCGCTGACGAAGATAGTTGGTGCGCGGGTCGCTGTCAGCGGGATTTCACTCGGCGTGTCGGCCCGCCACCGAGGGCGCCGAACCGGGCAGGGGACGCCCCGCCGACTCCGCCATGCGCCACACCGCGAAACCGCCGACCACGGCCGCGGCCATCATGTAGTACGCGGGCATCATCATGTTCCCGGTCGCGCCGATCAGGGCCGTGACCACGAGCGGGGTGGTCCCGCCGAACAGGGACACCGAGACGTTGAAGCCGATCGACAGCGAGCCGTAGCGGACCTTCGTCGGGAACAGCGCCGGCAGCGCGGACGGCATCGACGCCGTGAAACAGACCAGCAGCATGCCGAGGGCGCCCATGCCGAGCGCGACGGCGAGCAGGCTGCCCTGGCGGATCAGCAGGAGGGCCGGGACGGACAGCAGCAGGAAGCCCGCACAGCCGGTGGCGATGACGGGGCGGCGGCCGACCCGGTCGGTCAGCGCGCCGGCGAACGGCTGGGCGATCATCATCACGGCCATCACACCGAGGACGACCAGCAGGCCGTGCGTCTCGTCGTAGTGGAGCTGGCCGGTCAGGTAGCTCGGCATGTACGACAGCAGCATGTAGTCGGTGACGTTGAAGACCAGCACCAGGCCGATGCAGAGCAGCAGCGCGCGCCACTGGCCGGTGACCATCTCGCGCAGCGGCGTCTTCGGGCGGTTGTTCTCGGCCTTCTCCGCCTCGGCCGCGAACGCGGGGGTCTCCTCCAAGCGCATCCGGAGGTAGAGGCCGATGATGCCCATCGGGCCCGCGACCAGGAACGGGATGCGCCAGCCCCAGGAGGTCAGGTCGTCGGCGGAGAGCAGTGCGGTCATGATCGTGACCAGGCCGGCGCCCGCGATGTAGCCGGCGAGTGTGCCGAACTCCAGCCAGCTGCCGAGGAAGCCGCGCCGCTTGTCGGGGGCGTACTCGGCGATGAACGTGGAGGCCCCCGCGTACTCGCCGCCGGTGGAGAAGCCCTGCACGAGGCGGGCGACCAGGAGCAGGATCGGCGCGCCGACACCGATCGTCGCGTACGACGGGATCAGACCGATCGCGAAGGTGCCCGCCGCCATCATGATCATGGTCAGGGCGAGGACCTTCTGGCGGCCCACGCGGTCGCCGAGCGGGCCGAAGACCATGCCGCCGAGGGGGCGGACCAGGAAGGCCGCGGCGAAGGCGCCGAACGTGGACAGCAGCTGGGCGGTGGGGTTGCCCGAGGGGAAGAAGACCTTGCCCAGCGTGACGGCGATGTAGCTGTAGACGCCGAAGTCGAACCACTCCATCGCGTTGCCCAGCGCGGCCGCCTTCACGGCGCGCTTGACGAGCGCGGGGTCGGTGACGGTGGGGTCGGGGGTCTTCGCTTTGCGGGTCTTCACGAGAGAAGCGGGGGCGACGACTGAGGCAGTCGACAAGGCTCGCTCGCCTACCTTTCGATGGGGGCAAGGACGCGGTCCCGCGCGGCGGCGCTGTCGTACGGGCCGAATGAGCGACGATAGGCGGATTTGCTCCGCTCACGGGCGGTACGCACATCGTTGCACGCTGCACGTAAACCGACGCTGTGCAGGTGCTTCTGCCCCCTCCTCGATGGCTCCCACCTGATCTTCATGTGATCCTTATCGCTTCCCAGTGTGCAATCGCCAATGATCCGTTGCCGCCCGCGTCCTCTTCTCCGGGGTCGTGTGATCCCCATAGGGTTCGCAGGAGAATCCCCGCATTCTGGATATGTGGGATGAACTGCTGCGGAAGGCCGATGAGGCGTGGCGAAGGCGGATCACGGCGGACGACCGGCGGAAGGCTTCGGAGCGACGGCGGTCGACGGGGTCCGCACACGCCTGCGCACCACCCGCCTCGTGCTGTGGCTGATCGCCGCCGTCCTCGCCGCCCGGCAGGTGGCCGCCGTCCTCGCCACCCCGCGCGGTGAGCGGCTGACGGACCTGGAGACCTGGGTCGGGCCCAACGGTGTGCTCCATGTGAACGGCTCGCTGTACGACTCCACCCGCTTTACGGGCACGCCCTTCTCGGGCCTCGTCCTCAAGCCCCTCACCCGTTCGGCCGAACAGGCCCTCGGCTGGGGCTGGACCTTCGGCACGCTGCTGCTCGTCGTCGCCCTCGGGCTGACCGCCGCCCGCGCCCTGCCCCAGCCGGTCAGTCGCCGTACGGCACTGCTGGCCGCGCCGGTCGCCGTCAGCCTGCTGATGCTGTCCCTGCCCGTCCGCGACACCCTGTCGCTCGGCCAGACCAGCATCATCCCGGTCCTGCTCGTGCTGCTCGGCTGCTTCACCGTCCGCGGTCAGCGCACCAGCGGCCTGCTCATCGGCGTCGCGGCTGCGCTCCAGCCCACCCTGCTGCTGTTCACGCCCCTGCTGTGGTGCACCGGCCGCAGACGCGCCGCGCTCGCCACCGGCGTCACCTTCGCCGCCTGCACCGGGCTCGCCTGGGCGGCGATGCCGCACGACTCCTCCCGGTACTGGGTCCACCACCTGGCGGGCGCCGGCCTCGGCGGCCGGGCCGACGACCTCGCCAACCAGTCCCTGCACGGCGCCCTGCTCCGGCTCGGCCTGGACGGCCCCGCGGAGGTCGCGCTCTTCCTGACGCTCGGCGCGGCCGTCGCCGTCCTGGCCCTGCGCCGGGCCGTGCGCTGCTTCCGGGACGGCCGTGCGCTGCTCGCCGTCGCGATCACCGGCTGTGCCGCGATCGTCGTCTCACCCACGGCCTGGCAGCACCAGCTGCTGTGGGTGCTGCTCGCGGTCGTCGGCCGGGTGGGCACGCGCGCGTCGGACCGGTACGTGTGGCCGGTCACCGTCGTCCTGGTCATGACCCTGCCGGCCCAGCTGCTGCTGCCGGACATGGCGCTCCTGCGGCCGCTGCGCGACAACGTCGTCCTGCTGGCCGCGCTCGCCGCCGCCACCGCCGTGCCGTTCCTGTCCCGCTCCTCGCCGTACTACCGGGCGCCGCTGCCGGTCGCGTACGCGCCCGTCGCCCCTGCCCGCTTCCGGCACCTGCCGCTGCTGCCGTTCCTGCGCCGGGTCCTCAGCAGGCCCAACCTCCTGCTCGAACTGCTCCTCCTGCGCGTCACCTACGCCGCCTACTCGCAGGTCCGGCTCGCGGCCACCGGCGGCAGCAACTCGGCGGGGCGCGCCGAGGCCGAGGAGCACGGCATGCAGATCTACGACCTGGAGCGCACCCTGCGACTGGACATCGAGCACTGGGTCAACCGCACCGTCGTCGGGATCGGGTGGCTGCGGGAGTTCCTCGACCAGTACTACACGTCGTTCCACTTCGTCGTGCCGCTGACCGTCCTCGCGGTCCTCTACTGGCGCCGTCCCGGCGACTACCGCTGGGCCCGCTCCGCCCTGGGCTTCGCCACCCTGCTCGCCCTGGTCGGCTTCTGGCTCTACCCCCTGGCCCCGCCCCGTCTGATGCCGACGCTCGGCTTCGTCGACACCGTGCACGGCGTCCAGGACTTCTCCCAGCCCGACTACGGCACGCTCACGGCCCTCACCAACCAGTACGCGGCCATGCCGTCCCTGCACTTCGGCTGGTCGCTGTGGTGCGGCCTCGTGATCGCGGTGCTGGCGCGGCGGTGGTGGGTGAAGGCGCTGGGCCTGCTGCATCCGCTGCTCACCGGGGTTTCCATCGTGGCGACCGGCAACCACTGGGTGCTGGACGCGGCCGGGGGAGCGGTGGTGGTCGCGGTGGGCTTCGGCCTCACGTACCTCCTCCAGGGGCCGCGCCGCCCTGCCTCCACCGTCCGGCCGCCCGGGCGCGACCTCTCTCCGAGATGCAACTCGGTTGAGGGCCGCGCACGATGAGGAAAAGGGCCCCCTCCGTGGAGGTGATCGGAATGCGACGTGTGCTCACCGCCGTGGCGGCGCTGGCTGTTCCCCTTTCCCTTGCGGGAGCACCGGCTGTAGCCGCCTCACATGGACCTTCTGCGACCGCCGTGGTGGAACACGCCCAGGTCGCCGAGAAGTTGAACGGTCCAACAGTCCTCGTGGCCCAGGGGCCCGATGACGTATGCGACTTCACCGACAACCGGCCGACCCTTCAGCGGGGGTCGTCCGGGGCGGCCGTCCGGCAAGCCCAGTGTTACCTGAACCAGGCGATCGGCGCGGGCCTGGACGAGGACGGCGACTTCGGCCGCGTCACGCAGTCCGCGACGAGGGCCTTCCAGCAGTGTGCCGGCATCGTCGTCGACGGACGTATCGGAGCTCAGACCTGGTCGTTCCTCTCCTTCTGGGCCAACGCACCGGGGGCTCCCTTCTGTTAGCGGGCCCCGCACTCGAACCACACGGTCTTCCCGCCCTCCGACCACAGGGACACGCCCCACTTGTCGGTCATCGCGTCCAGCAGGAGCAGCCCCCGGCCGTTCTCGGACTCCGCGTCCAACCCGGTTGGTGTACGCGGCATTTCATCGCTGCCGTCCGTGACCTCCACCCGCACGCCCGTGCGCTGCCGCAGCAACAGCAGCGCGCAGCGCCGGTCCGGGACGTGCCGTACGACGTTGGCGAGCAGCTCGGTCACGCCCAGCTCCACGGCGTCCGAGAGCTCGGGCATGCGCCACTCCTCCAAGAAGGAGCGGACGATCCGGCGGATGTGCCGGGGGGCGTGTTCACCGACGGTGAGGCGCATCGAGTACTGGGCGGGAAAGTATCCGTTCACGGGACGAGGCTGACGTGTGGTGACTACTCTCGGCAACGGAACGGATACAACCCGTCCCGTGGTGGACGGGGTTGCGTGAGAGGGGCTCTGCGTGACCAACATCAACGCCCTGGACCCGGGTGCGTCCCCGCTCGACTACTACGGCTATGAGCTACGGCGGCACAGGGAGGCGGCCGGGCTGACGCAGCGGCAGCTGGGCGACATCCTCAACTACACCGGCTCGCTGGTGGGCCAGATCGAGACGGCCCGCAAGATCCCGACGCCGGAATTCAGTGAACGGGCCGACGCGGCGCTGGGAACGGACGGCATGTTCTCCCGGCTCGTCGGACTCGTGTTGCGGAGCCGGCTGCCGTCCTGGTTCCAGCAGGTGGCCGAGCTGGAGATGCGGGCCACGGAGGTCTGCTCCTTCCAGACGCACATGGTCCTCGGGCTGCTTCAGACGCAGGGGTACGCGCGGGCTGTGTTCGGCGCTCTGGACCAGACGGACCTCGAAGACCGCACGGCGGTGCGCCTGGCCCGCCAGCGGGTGTTCGAGAGGGCGGAGGCGCCGGTCTTCTGGGCTGTCCTCAGTGAAGCTGCTCTGCACCTGGAGATCGGCGGTCCGGAGGTCATGCGGGAGCAACTGGCGCACCTGTTGGCGTTCCAGAGTAATCCTCGGATCAACATTCAGGTGCTGCCGCTTTCGGTAGGGGCGCACGCGGGCCTGACAGGCTCATTCGACCTCTACCACTTTGCAGGCGACCCCACCATCGTCTACACGGAGAGCTACGGCAGCGGGCTCACGACGGCAAATCCGGACACCGTGAAGAACTGTGCGCTCCGTTACGATCATCTCCGAGCTGCCGCGCTTTCCCTCAAGGACTCGGCAAGGCTCATCCGGCGCGCGATGGAGGAACGCTATGGAGATGCAGTGGCGTAAGTCGTCCTACAGCAGTGACCAAGGCGGCCAGTGCCTCGAAGTCGCCGAAACCCCGAAGGCGACCGTCGCCATACGCGACAGCAAGACCCCGGCGGGACCGATCCTCACCCTCGACCCCGCCGCCTTCACCACGTTCGTCAACTGGACGTCTACAACCGCTGAATGATCGTGCCGGTGGCCAAACCGCCCCCCGCGCACATGGTGATCAGCGCGAACTCCTTGTCCCCGCGTTCCAGTTCGTGAAGTGCCGTCGTGATGAGCCGGGCCCCGGTCGCTCCCACCGGGTGCCCGAGCGCGATCGCGCCACCGTTGACGTTCACCTTCGACAGGTCCTGGTCGAAGACCCGCGCCCAGCTCAGCACCACCGACGCGAACGCCTCGTTGATCTCCACGAGGTCGATGTCCTTCAACGACATCCCCGCCTTGCCCAGCACGGCGTTCGTCGCGTCGATCGGGCCGTCGAGGTGGAAGTGCGGGTCGGAACCGACCAGCGCCTGGGCCACGATCCGGGCCCGGGGCCTCAGCTTCAGCGCCCGGGCCATCCTCTTCGACGCCCACATGATCGCCGCCGCTCCGTCGGAGATCTGGGACGAGTTGCCCGCCGTGTGCACCGCCGTCGGCATGATCGGCTTCAGCGCGGCCAGCGCCTCCGCCGTCGTGTCACGCAGACCCTCGTCCTTGTCGACCAGGCGCCACATGCCCTGCCCCGCGTGCTGCTCCTCCTCGGTCGTGGGGACCTGGACCGCGAACGTCTCCCGTTTGAAACGCTCCTCCGCCCAGGCGTGCGCGGCCCGTTCCTGGGAGGCGAGGCCCAGCGCGTCGACGTCCTCGCGGGTCAGGCCGCGGTGGCGGGCGATGCGTTCGGCCGCCTCGAACTGGTTGGGCAGGTCCACGTTCCACTCGTCGGGGAACGGCTTGCCCGGCCCGTGCTTGGAGCCCGACCCCAGCGGCACGCGCGACATCGACTCCACCCCGCAGGAGACGCCGACGTCGATCACGCCGGCCGCGACCATGTTGGCCACCATGTGCGAGGCCTGCTGGGAGGACCCGCACTGCGCGTCCACGGTCGTCGCGGCCGTCTCGTACGGGAGCCCCATGGTCAGCCAGGCCGTGCGTGCGGGGTTCATGGACTGCTCGCCGGCGTGGGTGACCGTCCCGCCGACGATCTGCTCGACGCAGTCCGCGGGGATGCCGGTGCGGCCGAGGAGTTCGCGGTAGGTCTCGCCCAGGAGGTAGGCGGGGTGCAGATGGGCGAGCGCGCCGCCGCGCTTGCCGATGGGGGTGCGTACGGCTTCGACGATCACGGGTTCGGCAGCCATGGGTGCGGGTCCTCTCCGGGAGGCTCAGCGGAACTAGTACGCGTTCTAGTTCTGCAAGCAGTGTGCTGAGGGCCGCTCGGTGACCGCAATAGTCGTGCGGGCAATTGGCGGGCCCGTGCCTCTTGCTACTTGTAGAACCCGTTACTACCGTCACCGCAACTCCGCACAGCTGATGGGCCGTCAGACCGATGAGTCGGTACGAATGGTGGGAGCCGCCCATGCCCAGTCCCGCGCTGCCCGACGGGTTCGACTTCACCGACCCCGACCTGCTGCACGACCGCGTGCCCCTGCCCGAGTTCGCCGAGCTGCGCCGGGCCGAACCGGTCTGCTGGGTGCCGCAGCCGACCGGTCTCGCCGGCTTCCAGGACGAGGGCTACTGGGCCGTCACCCGGCACGCCGACGTCAAGTACGTCTCCACGCACCCGGAGTTGTTCTCGTCGTCCCTCAACACGGCGATCATCCGCTTCAACGAGCACATCGAGCGCGACGCCATCGACGCGCAGCGGCTCATCCTGCTGAACATGGACCCCCCGGAGCACACCCGGGTCCGGCAGATCGTGCAGCGCGGGTTCACGCCCCGGGCGATCCGGGCGCTGGAGGACCGGCTGCGGGCGCGGGCCCACTCCATCGTCGAATCCGCCCGCGCGCACACCGGGCCGTTCGACTTCGTCACCCAGGTCGCCTGCGAACTGCCCCTCCAGGCGATCGCCGAGCTGATGGGCGTCCCCCAGGAGGACCGGGACAAGATCTTCGACTGGTCCAACAAGATGATCGCCTATGACGATCCCGAGTACGCCATCACCGAGGAGGTCGGCGCCGAGTCGGCCACGGAGATCATCGCCTACGCGATGAACATGGCCGCCGACCGCAAGCAGTGCCCGGCCCACGACATCGTCACGCAGCTCGTCGCGGCGGAGGACGAGGGCAACCTCAGCTCCGACGAGTTCGGCTTCTTCGTGCTGATGCTGGCCGTCGCGGGCAACGAGACCACCCGCAACGCCATCACCCACGGCATGCACGCCTTCCTCACCCACCCCGACCAGTGGGAGCTGTACAAGAGCGCGCGGCCGGAGACGGCGGCGGAGGAGATCGTGCGCTGGGCGACCCCGGTCGCCGCCTTCCAGCGCACGGCCACCCAGGACACCGAACTCGGCGGCAAGCGCATCCGCGAGGGCGACCGGCTGGGGCTGTTCTACGCCTCGGCCAACCACGACCCCGAGGTCTTCGACGACCCGGACGCCTTCGACGTCACCCGTGACCCCAACCCGCACCTCGGTTTCGGCGGCGGCGGTCCGCACTACTGCCTGGGCAAATCCCTCGCCGTGCTGGAGATCAACCTCATCTTCAACGCGATCGCCGACGCCATGCCGGGTCTCCGACTGGTCGAGGATCCGCGTCGATTGAGGTCGGCGTGGATCAACGGGGTGAAGGAACTCCGGGTTCAGGCCCAGTAGCGGGTCAGTGCGGTTGGCGCAGTCCCGCGACGAGGAGCGCGACCAGTCGGCGTGCGTCGTAATGGGGGTCGCTGTCAGCGCCGACGCACAGGTTTCCGATGCCGCGCATGAACGGGTAGGCGTCCAGGTCGGAGCGGATCTCGCCGGACGCGGCGGCGGCTTCGAGCAGTTGCGTGCACACCGGCAGGAGGCGTTCGAGGAAGTAGGTGTGCAGCGGCCCGAAGCAGGTGCTGTCCTCCTGCATCGCGGTGGCCAGGCCGTGCTTGGTGACCAGGAAGTCGACGAAGAGATCGACCCAGCGCACCAGGGCGGCATGGGGCGTCGGGCCGGCCGCCAGCAGGGCCGGGCCGGCTTCGGCGCAGGCGTCGACCTGGTGGCGGTAGACGGCGATGACGAGATCCGCCCGGGTGGGGAAGTGGCGGTAGATCGTGCCCACCCCGACGCCGGCCCGGGCCGCGATGTCGCGCACCGGCGCGTCCACGCCCGAGCTGACGAAGACCTCGGCGGCCGCGTCCAGCAGGGCCTGCTGGTTGCGCCGGGCGTCCTTGCGCTTGGACCGGGCTGAGCTTCCGGCGCTCTGGCCGCTGTCGTTCACCGAGTCGTCCTTCCCTGCGATTGCGTGCGGTTGCGTGCGGTTGTAAAGCGGAACCGTGTTCCGTATCGTGAGCCGGGCAATCGGAACGGCGTTCCGTTTCATTCATGATGGCAGACCTGACCGGAAGGCACCCCATGCCCGGCACTTCCCTGTCCGACTCAACCATGGTGATCTCCGCGAAACCGGTGGTCCTGCCCGCCCCGGGCCGGGGCGAGGACCTCCAGGTCCGCGTGTCCGCCCCCGCGACCGGCGGCGATCTGCCCGTCCTCGTCTTCTCGCACGGCTTCGGCTGGTCGATGAACGGCTACGCCCCGCTGGCGGACCACTGGGCCGCCCAGGGCTTCGTGGTGGTGCAACCCACCCACCTGGACTCCAGGACGCTGGGCCTGCCTCCCGAAGACCCCCGCACGCCGCGGATCTGGCGCTTCCGCGTCGAGGACCTCACCCGCGTGCTCGACGGACTCGACGTTCTCGAAGCCTCCGTACCGGGCCTCGCCGGACGCCTCGACCGCGACCGCGTCGCCGTGGCAGGCCACTCCTGGGGAGCCCAGACGGCGAGCACGCTCCTCGGCGCGCGCGTACTCGACTCCGACGGCGTTCCCGGCGAGGACATGTCCGACCCCCGAGTGAAGGCGGGTGTGCTGCTCGCCATGGCCGGCCTGGGCGACGACCTGACCCCGTTCGCCGCCGAGCACCTGCCCTTCATGAGGCCGTCCTTCGACGCCATGACCACACCGGCGCTCATCGTCGCCGGGGACGCCGACGACTCCGCGCTGACCACGCGCGGACCGGACTGGTTCACCGACCCCTACACCTACAGCCCGGGGAACAAGAGCCTGCTCACGCTGTTCGGGGCGGAGCACTCGCTCGGGGGCATCCCCGGCTACGAGGTGGCGGAGACGACCGACGAGAGTCCCGCACGCGTCGCACTGCTCCAGGGCCTCACCACCGCCTACCTGCGCAGCGCCCTGTACCCCGGGGACACCGGCTGGAAGGCGGCGGCCGCCGCGCTGGACGAGGATCCCGAGCCGCTGGGGAAGGTCCAGAGCAAGTAGGCGAAGGCGTATACGAAGGCGAAGGCGACGGCCCCGGGGATCGAGGGGCCGTCGCCTGGTCGTCCAGAGAAGCAGGGCTCCAGCCGCGCCCGCAAAGACTCCTCGTACTAGGTTCGGCCGCATGTGGGGGATGGGTGAGCACGTGTGACCTGGGGCTCGTGTCTACGGCCTCGCTTCGTACGTGACACGGGTCATGTGGGGGGCTTCACGTCGCGGGCGTCTCGAAGGTGACCGGCGTCTCGAAGGCGGCCCGGCGCGTGGCGCGCCGCAGCGCCCTGAGGACGGCGGCGCCGAGGAGGAGCGTCAGGACGACCGTGACGACGGCGCGGCCCAGGTCCCAGCCGAGCGAGGTAGCCAGGCAGTAGGCGAAGAAGCGGGCCAGGTTCGCGGCGACCGCGGCCTGCGGGTCGAAGGCGACGTTCGAGGCGAGGGCGCTCATGAAGGGCCAGCCCGCCAGGTTCATCACCGTGCCGTAGGCGAACGCGGCGAGGAAGCCGTAACCGGCGAGCAGCGCGAGCTCGGCCCGGCCCCGCAGCCGGTCCGGGCCGGGCAGCAGACCCGCGCCCATCGCGAACCAGCCCATCGCCAGCATCTGGAACGGCATCCAGGGGCCGACCCCGCCCGTGAGCAGCGCGGACGCGAACATGGTCACCGAGCCGAGGACGAACCCGAAGCCCGGCCCGAGGACCCGGCCGCTCAGCACCATCAGGAAGAACATCGGCTCGATACCGGCGGTACCGGCGCCGATCGGCCGCAGGGCGGCCCCCGTGGCGGCCAGCACCCCCAGCATCGCAACCGCCTTCGGGCCGAGACCGGACTCCGAGATCGCCGCCGCCACCACCGCGACGAGCAGTACCAGCAGGCCCGCGAAGAGCCAGGGCGCGTCCTGGGCGTGGGCGCTGAGCCGCGAGGTGGGCGGGGTCAGGAACGGCCAGCCGACGCCGACGACGCCCACGGCGCTGACGAGGATCAGGGCGGCGACGGAGCGGGGGCCGAGGCGGACGGCCCGGGCTTGCTTCTGGGGGTTCACGAGCGGGCTCCGGAGTGAAGCGCCGCGCGGACCTGGGAGACCGTGAGCCAGTGCTGGGGCGCCAGGATCTTGGTGACCTGCGGGGCGAAGGACGGCGATGAGACCACGATCTCGGCCGTCGGGCCGTCCGCGATCACCTCGCCCTCGGCGAGCAGCACCACCCGATGGGCGAGCTCGGCGGCCAGCTCCACGTCGTGCGTGGCCAGGACGATGGCGTGCCCCTCGGCGGCCAGCGAGCGCAGCACCGCCACCAGCCGGGCCTTCGCCGCGTAGTCCAGGCCGCGGGTGGGCTCGTCCAGCAGGAGCAGCGGGGGCCGGGCCGTCAGCACCACGGCCAGGGCGAGCGCGAGCCGCTGCCCCTCCGAGAGGTCGCGGGGGTGGGTGTCGTCCGTGACGCCCGGCAGCAATTCGGAGACCAGGGCCCGGCAGGTGCCGGGGGCCGCGCCCGCGTCCTTGTCGGCCGCGGCGCATTCGGCGGCGACCGTGTCGGCGCAGAGCAGGTCGCGGGGCTCCTGCGGGACCAGGCCGACCTTGCGGACGAGGTCCTTCGGTGCGGTGCGGTGGGGTGTGGCGTCGCCGAGGTGGACGGTTCCGGAGCTGGGCTTGACGAGGCCGACCAGGGTGTTGAGGAGGGTGGATTTTCCGGCGCCGTTGCGGCCCATGAGGGCGATGGTCTCGCCGGGGGTGATGGTCAGGTCGATATGGTGCAGGGCTGGGACGCGGCCGCGGGTGACCGAGAGGGCTCGTACCTCGCCTATGGGGGTGGGTTGTTCGGAGCGCTTGCGGGTGCCGCGGGTCTGTGGCTTGTCACGCAGTTCCCCGCGCCCCTCGAGAAAGGCGCTTTCCAGCTCTCGCTTGAGATCTCCTGCCCTGCGGCGGGCGTCGCGGACCGTCAGGGGGAGGGGGGTCCAGCCGGCGAGGCGGCCCAGGGCCACCACCGGTGGGTACACCGGGGACACGGCCATCACCTCGGCCGGGGGGCCCAGGACCGGGGCGGAGCACGGGCCGGGCAGGAGGACGACCTGGTCGGCGTACTGGATGACGCGTTCCAGGCGGTGTTCGGCCATGAGGACCGTCGTGCCGAGGTCGTGGACGAGCCGCTGGAGGACGGCCAGCACCTCCTCGGCGGCCGCCGGGTCGAGCGCGGAGGTCGGCTCGTCCAGGACGAGGACGCTCGGGTGCGGGGTGAGAACCGAGCCGATCGCGACGCGCTGCTGCTGGCCGCCGGAGAGGGTGGCGATCGGGCGGTCCCGCAGGCCGGCGAGACCGAGCAGGTCGAGCGTCTCCTCGACGCGGCGGCGCATCACGTCCGGGGCGAGGCCCAGCGACTCCATGCCGTAGGCGAGTTCGTCCTCGACGGTGTCGGTGACGAAGTGGGCGAGCGGGTCCTGGCCGACCGTGCCCACGATGTCGGCCAGTTCGCGCGGCTTGTGGGTGCGGGTGTCGCGGCCGGCGACCGTGACCCGGCCGCGCAGGGTTCCGCCGGTGAAGTGCGGCACGAGTCCGCTGACCGCGCCGAGCACCGTGGACTTGCCCACGCCGGACGGGCCCGCCAGCAGGACTAGTTCGCCTTCCGGGACCTCGAAGTCGACGCCCCGCACGGTGGGCCCGTCGGCCCCGTCGTAGGTCACGGAGACATCCTCGAAGCGGATCACGACGGCTCCTTCGGATCGGGGGCGACGAACGCGGGCAGCAGGCCGAGGAGTACGGCCGCGGCCGGCCAGAGCGGGAGGGCGGGGGTGACCAGGGGGACCACGCCCGGGTGCAGGGCCGCGGGGTCGCGGGCTCCGGCGAGGGCGAGCAGGGCCGCGACCGCGACGCCGGAGCCGACGACCAGCCAGGCGCGCACGTCCCAGCGGTCCGGGCGGTAGCGGGTGCGCAGCGACCGGCGGCCGCCGAGCTTCAGACCCGCGAGGGCGGCGGTGAGACCCGCGAGGAGCATGGGCAGGCCGTAGCCGGCGCCCTCGGCCGTGAGGAGGCCGTACGTCCCCGCGCAGACGCCCAGCAGGCCGCCGAGGGTGAGGGCGGCGGTGGTACGGCGCACGGCGGGCGGGACCCGGGCGGTACGGCCGTAGCCGCGGGCGTCCATCGCGGCGGCCAGGGAGACCGACCGCTCCAGCGCGCCCTCCAGGACGGGCAGCCCCACCTGCAGCAGGCCCCTGAGGCCCCTGTCCGGGCGGCCGCGCAGGCGGCGGGCGGCGCGCAGCCGCTGGACGTCGGCGATGAGGTTCGGGGCGAAGGTGAGGGCGACGACGACCGCGACGCCCAGCTCGTACAGGGCGCCCGGCAGGGACTTCAGCAGGCGGGCGGGGTTGGCGAGGGCGTTCGCTGCACCGACGCAGATGAGCAGCGTGGCCAGTCTCAGTCCGTCGTACAGGGCGAAGGTGAGGGCCTCCGCGGTCACCTCACCACCGAGGCGGATGCCCTGGGCCCAGGAGGGGAGGGGAAGCTCGGGGAGGGTGAGAAGGGTGTGGGTGCCCGGGATGGGGGAGCCGAGGACGGTCGCGAAGAGCAGGCGGACGAGGATCACGGCGAGGGCGAGTTTCACGAAGGCGCCGTACGAGCGGGACCAGGGAGTGTCGGGGCGGCGGGTGGCCACGACGTAGGCGGAGACCGTGATGAGGAGGGCGAGGAGCAGGGGGTTGGTGGTGCGGGTGGCCGCGGTGCCGAGGGCGAGCGCCCAGAGCCACCAGGCCCCGGGGTGCAGTTGGGCGCGGCGTTGGCGCCCGGGCCGGGGTGGGTGCGCAACCCGGCGCTGCGGGGTGCCGCCTGCGCCCACCCTCCCCCGAGCTCTCGGCTTCGCTCCAGCAGGGGGGACCCCCATCGCCCCGGCGGCACGACTGCCCGCGGGCTGGGCGGGACGGTTATCCACGCCGTCGTACCTGCCAGATCGCCGCGCCGCCCAGGACCACCACCACGGCGATACCCGCGACCAGGCCGAGGGACGGGCCGCCGTCCGACGGGGTGTCCGTCCGTGCTGCCGGCTTCCCCTTCTCCTCCCCTTCCTTCCGACCTCGCTGGATCTGCTCGCCGCAGCCCTGCTCCGGATAGCCCGAGATCGCGCACAGCAGGGCGTTCGTGTCGTAGCGCAGCGGCTTGGCGACCGACGCCAGGGCCTCGGCCGTCGTCGCGTCGGGGGAGACCCGGGCGCAGGCCGTGCGGGCGGCGGGCGGGGTTTCGCCGTCGGGTGCGTCCGACGGGGTGCCGAAGTCGAGGACCAGGGCCACTCGCTTGCTGCCGTCCCGCGCGGGCGTCTTCGCGCAGATCGTCGCGAAGTCGGCCTTGCCTCGCGGCCGGGCCGCGTCCGCGGAGCCCTCGCTCACCGCGAAGCGGAAGCCCTGGACGTCACCGTCCGAGGGGCGGGCCTGGGACGGGCCCTGGGTGGCGTAGACCCAGTGGCCGGCGTCGCGCTCCCAGAACGACCAGTACCGGTAACCGGCGGCCTGGGCCTGGCCCGCGCCCGCGCACGGCAGGAGCGAGGCCAGGAGGAGCAGGAGGACCCGGCGGATCACAGCTGCTGCTGCTTCTTGCGGCCGGTGAACAGGAAGCCGATGCCGATGCCGGCGACCAGGCAGACGCCGACGTACCACCAGATGCCGAAGAAGTCGGAGCCGGAGTCCTCCTTCTCGTCCGAGGCCCTGGTCTCGGTCTTCCCGGCGGTCTGCGGGGCCGGGCCCGTCGCGCCCAGCTGCTTGACGAGGTCGGCACCGCCGAAGTCGCGCGGGTTCGTGCCCGTCGCGTGGGCGGCGAGGATCAGCTGGGCGTAGGCGGCCGGACCGCTCCGGGCGGCCCAGGACGTGGAGTTCTTCTCCAGCCACCGCACGGACTTCCCTGCCTGCGCGGTCTCACCGAGCGCGGCGAGCGCGACGACGGCGTCGGCGGTGTTGCCGTAGTCGGGCTGGGGCTCGGCACCGGCCAGGGCGGACATGAGATGCCCGTCGTCCTTGGCGAGGGCGGTGGTGAGGTAGGCGGCCCCGTTGGCCGCGGCCTGCTCCGGCGTCCCGGCCTTCGCACAGCTCGCGTCGGACTTCTCGCCGGCCTTGTCGCCGGCCTCGACGACCATGCCCTTGCCCAGCGCGCCCAGTACGCCCGCCGCCGTCGCGTCCGCGTTGGGCGCGAGCTCGCCCTTCTTGTCCGGCTGGAACGCGAAGGCACCGCCGCCGTCCCCGCCGCAGGGCAGGGCGAGCTTCAGCAGCGCGTCGTAGGGCGACTTGCCGTCCTTCTCGGCCCGGCCGGGCTTCTCGCCCGCGGCGGCGAGCGCGCCTATGACGACCGACGTCGAGTTGGTGTCACTGGCGCCGCCGGGCGAGTAGCCCCAGCCGCCGTCCTTGTTCTGGACGGACTTCAGCCAGTCGACGGCCTTGCCGGTGACGTCGTCGTGTCCGCCGAGCGCGGCCAGGGCCTGGACGGCGGCGGACGTGGCGTTGGTGTCCCGCATGGTCTTGGCGTCGCACGCGGTGGTGGGGTCGGGGCGGTACGAGGCGAAAGAACCGTCCGCGCACTGCTGACGGGCCAGCCACTGCACGGACTTGGCCGCCGGCTTCACTCCGACCGTGTCCTGCGCGAGCAGGGCGAGGGACTGCCGCCAGACCCCGTCGTACTTCGGGTCGGTGCCGCCGTACAGGGCGGAGGGGAACGCCTGGGAGGGCGACGGGGACGGGGCGGCGGCGGCCGGGGTGGCGGCGCCGATCACGGCGACGGCGGCCAGGACCGCGGCGCTGCGGCGGACGTTCATGATCGGCGGGTGCCTCTCCCTGTGGGGGAGCCGGGCAGCGCGGGGCACCCCCGGGCGGCTCGGCTCCGTATACCTCGACGGTGCCGCGCACCGGCGGGCTGCCGGGCACGCGAGCCGGTCACGAACCGTACGCGGCGATCCGGCTCACCGTCTGGGCGACGGTTCACGAGAGGGGTCTCCCCTGCTCGAGCGAAGTCGAGAGCTTGGGGAAGGGTCAGCGCCGGAATTGCACCGGCTTCCCCCCGTACGGTGTGATGACGACCCGCTTACTGTACCCGCACGTAGGAAACGGGCCGAGGGGGTGCCGGGCGGGCGGGGTAGCTTCCCTCCATGCCGACCACACCGCCACCGGGAAGGCTGCTCGGCTCCGGGCGTCGTGCCGATGTGTACGAGATCGACGAGGCGTGGGTGCTGCGCCGTGAGCGGGACGGCGGGGGAGACGCGGTGGCCGAGGGCGCGTTGATGGAGCACGTGCGCGCCCACGGGTATCCGGTGCCGCGGGTCCGCCCGGCCGGTTCGCGCTCCGACCTGGTGATGGAACGGCTCTCCGGCCCGACCATGCTCCAGGCCTGCCTGGCGGGCGCCCTCGACGTGACCGAGGCGGGCTTCGTTCTCGCCCGGCTGCTGCGCGACCTGCACGCCGTCCCCGCCCCGCGCTCCGCCGACCCGGCCGTCAGCGTCCTCCACCTGGACCTGCACCCGGAGAACGTGATCCTCACCGCCGACGGCCCCCGCGTCATCGACTGGTCCGACGCGGAGGAGGGCGACCCGGGGCTGGACTGGGCGGCGACCGCGGTGATCCTCGCGCAGGCCGCCGTCGCCGGAGACGCCCTTTCCGCACCCGCCGACGCCATGCTGACCGCTCTCCTCACCGGCCCGTGCCCGCTCACCCGCCCGGCTCTGGCCGAGGCGCTGCGTCGCCGGGGCGTGAGTCCGGCGATGAGTGAGGCGGAAGTCGAACTGCTGCGATCCGCAGAGGAGTTGATCCTCTTTCGGGGACGGAAGGGCTAACGTGGGGAGCCCCGATCACACGCAGGAGCGTCCATGACCGACCCGGTGGAGAAAACCGAGCAGGAGCCGTTCCTCAAGATCGACACCTCGGTGCCGCACTCGGCCCGGATCTGGAACTACTGGCTGGGCGGCAAGGACAACTACGAAGTCGACCGGGTCGCCGGTGACGCGTTCCGCGAGGTGTTCCCCGGTATCGAGACCGGGGCCCGCGCCGCCCGTTACTTCCTCGCCCGCGCCGTGCGCCACCTCGCCGCCGAAGAGGGCATCCGCCAGTTCCTGGACATCGGCACCGGCCTGCCCAACGTGGACAACACCCATCAGATCGCCCAGCGGGTGGCGCCGGAGAGCCGGATCGTCTACGTCGACAACGACCCGCTGGTGCTGGCCCACGCCCGCGCCCTGCTCACCAGCACGCCGGAAGGCGTCACCAACTACGTGGACGCCGACCTGCGCGAGCCCGGCGCCATCGTCCGGGAAGCCGCGAAGACACTCGACTTCGACCGGCCCGTCGCCCTCATGCTGATGGGCATCCTCGGCCACATCGAGGACCACGACGAGGCCCGCTCGATCGTCCGGCGGCTGGTGGACGCCCTGCCGCCCGGCAGCTACCTGGTGCAGTACGACTCCACCGACACCAGTGAGGACTACGTCCGGGCCATCCAGACGTACAACGACGGCGGTTCGATCCCGTACATCCTGCGCAGCCCCGAGCAGATCGCGCGCTACTTCGACGGTCTGGAGCTGCTCGAACCGGGCGTGGCGTCCTGCTCGCGCTGGCGTCCCGACGCGGCGGCCCTGGGTCTCCCGGCCGAAGTCCACCAGTACGGCGGCGTCGCCCGCAAGAACTGAGCCCTCAGGTCTCCTGAAGGATGCGGTGCAGGACGGTCGGAGTCTCGTCGGGCGACTCGGCTTCGACCACCAGCCGGTTCATCGCGTCCCAGTAGCACTCGATCTCGGCCGGCCGGTCGGGGTAGAGGGCGCCGGTGAGCTGCTCCAGGTAGACCACGTCGGGCAACTGCCCGCCGGGCAGCCGCAGAATGGTGACCGAACCGCCCTCCGCGGCGTGCGCGCCGGCGCTGAACGGCAGGATCTGCACCGTGACGTGCGGCAGCCGGCAGCTGTCGATGAGATGCCTGAGCTGCTCCCGCATCACGCGGATGCCGCCCACGGGGCGACGCAGCGCCGCCTCGTCGATCACGGCCCACAGCCGGGTCGCCGGCTGCCGGTGCAGAATCCGCCGGCGTGCCATCCGCAGCGCCACCCGGCGGTCGGTCTCCGCCGCACTGGCGTCCGGGTGCGCGAGCCGGACGGCGGCCCGCGCGTAGTCGGCGGTCTGCAGCAGGCCGGGAACGCGCTGGACCCGGAAGCAACGGATGAGACTCGCCGCCTGTTCGGCCCCGAGATAGGTCTGCGCCCAGGCGGGCACGACATCGCTGTAGGACCGCCACCAGGCGGGGGTGTTGGCCTGCTCGGCCAGCGCCAGCAGGGTGGCGCGCTCGGCCTCGTCCGTGACGCCGTAGAGCGTCAGCAGATCGGCGACGTCGCGCAGTTTGAAGCCGTGGCGGCCCGCCTCCATCCGGCTGATCTTGGAGGGAGAGGCGCGGATGACATGCCCCGCGTCCGCCCGGCCGATGCCCTGCTCCTCCCGCAGCCCGCGCAGCCGGGCCCCCAGGGCCAGCCGAGGCACCATGGGCCCGGCCGACCGGCCGTCCAGGACCCCGCTTCCGGTGGACCGGTCTGCGGCTTCGTCGGTGCCCATGGGCGTCTCTCCCGGTGCGAGCGTTGCGTTCGACCATCCTAGGGGGCGCCCGGCAGCGTCAAGGGCCTTGTGAAGCAGGCAGGTTCGGGCGGGGTGTGGGCCCGCCGAAGGGAAGGTGGAGGGTCCGTGAGGCGAGCAGCCAGGTCCCGTCGCCGACGCGGTGGAACGTGTCCTCGTAGTGCCCGATCTGGACCGGCGGCCCGGCCGGGACGACACCGCCCTCGTAGCCGTCGACGCGGTACGTCGTGAAGTAGGAGACAGCCCCGGCCGTGACCGGCGATGTCACCGTGACGAGGACGTTGGACATCATGCGTCGGGACAGCCGGTCGGCCGGACGGGACCCGAAGTACGCACGCAGCGCGTCGCGGCCCTTGACCAGCCGCCCGTCCAGTGGCCACTGCCAGACGCCGTCCTCCGTGAACAGCCCGGCTACGGAGGAGGGTTCGCCGAGGTCGAGCCGGTGGACGAAGTCGAGGATCAGACGCTCGCAGGCGCGCTCGGCGAGGAGGCGCTCCATGGGGTCCATAGGAGTTTTTAGCACCCTTCCGGCCCGCCCCGCGACGGGAATCGCACCTCGCGTCGCCCCTTGCTCGCGCGACCTTCACACCGCCACGTACGTCACCGGCTCGCTCCCCGGCACCGCCTCCGCCCGCCCCAGCTTCACCAGCCGCCGCAGGTGCGCCTCCGCCTCCGAGACGGCGATGGTGCGGGAGCCGTAGGGGATCTGGTCCCAGGGGCGGTTCCACTCCATCCGTTCGGCGATCTGCCAGGGGGTGAGGGGCTCGGCGAGCAGGGCCAGCAGGTCCGTGAGGCGGGCCTCGTGGTGGGTGAGGAGGGCGCGTACGCGGGCGGCGGCGTCGGGGAACGGGTGCTGGTGGGCCGGGAGTACCTCCGCGGGTGCCAGGCGGCCCACACGTTCCAGGGAGTCGAGGTAGTCACCCAGGGGGTCGGTCACGGTGGCGTCGTCCGGGTCCTCGTAGAGGCCGATGTGCGGGGTGATCCCGGGCAGCAGGTGGTCGCCGGAGAACAGGCGGCCCCGGCCCGGGAGTTGCGCCGGATGGGTCTCCTCCAGGTGGAGGCAGACGTGGCCGGGCGTGTGCCCCGGGGTCCAGATCGCGCGCAGCCGGCGGCCGGGGAGGCCGAGGAGTTCGCCGGGGACGATGTCGCGGTCGGGCAGGGCGGGGGAGAGGCCGGGCAGGGTGCGGGGCCGGGCCCGGCGCAGGGGTGCGAGGTGCTCCTCGGGCGCACCGGCCGCGGCGAGTTTGGCCGTCATGTACGCGTACCACCGCTCGGGGCGGGCCTCCCGGGTCCGCCGTACGACCGCGGTGTCCGCCGCGTGCATCGCGATCCACGCACCGGACGCCTCCCGGACCCGGCCGGACAGGCCGTGGTGGTCCGGGTGGTGGTGGGTGACGACCACGCCGTGGATCTCGGTGACCGAGGTGCCGCAGGCCGTGAGGCCCCGCGCGAGGGTGTCCCAGGAGTCCGGGTCGTCCCAGCCGGTGTCGATCAGCACGGGGCCGCGGTCGGTGTCGACGACGTACACCAGCGTGTGGCCGAGCGGGTTGTCCGGGATGGGGACCCGGAGCGACCGGACGCCTCCGCCGTGGTCGGTCACCTGTGTCATGGGGGTCCCCCGTCGCCGGCTTCCCGCCACTATAACTAGAACGGGTTCCAGCGAGGAGTCTCCGTGTGGTGCGCGGTCCGTGGACTCCTCGGGGCGGGGCTGGTATCAGTGGGCGTATCTGATGAACCGTCAGAGAACGCTCCCGGGGAGGCAGTCGGCCATGACCGAGCTCGTGGAACACGGACAGCTTTTCATCGGCGGGGAGTTGACCGACCCCCTGGGCCAGGACGTCATCGAGGTGGTCTCGCCGCACACCGAGGAGGTCATCGGACGCGTCCCGCACGCCTCGACGGCGGATGTGGACCGGGCCGTGGCGGCGGCGCGGCGCGCGTTCGACGAGGGGCCCTGGCCGCGCATGAGCCTCGACGAGCGCATCGAGGTCGTCGGCCGGATCAAGGACGCCATCACCATCCGGCATGACGAGATCGCCCGCGTGATCTCCGCCCAGAACGGCTCGCCGTACTCCTGGAGCGTCCTCGCCCAGGCCCTCGGCGCGGTGATGGTCTGGGACTCGGCGATCACCGTAGCGAGGAACTTCACCCACGAGGAGCGGCGCGACGGGGTGCTCGGCAAGATCCTCGTGCGGCGCGAGCCCGTCGGGGTCGTGGCCGCCGTGGTCCCCTGGAACGTCCCGCAGTTCGTCGCCGCCGCCAAGCTCGCCCCGGCCCTGCTCACCGGCTGCACGGTCGTCCTCAAGCCCTCACCCGAGTCGCCGCTCGACGCCTACCTGCTCGGCGAGATCGCGCGCGAGGCCGGGCTGCCGGAGGGCGTGCTGTCGATCCTGCCCGCCGACCGGGACGTCAGCGAGTACCTGGTCGGGCACCCCGGCGTCGACAAGGTGTCCTTCACCGGGTCGGTCGCGGCCGGCAAGCGCGTGATGGAGGTCGCCGCCCGCAACCTCACCCGCGTGACGCTCGAACTGGGGGGCAAGTCCGCCGCCGTCGTCCTGCCCGACGCGGACGTCGAGACGGCCGTCGCGGGCATCGCCCCCGCGGCATGGATGAACAACGGGCAGGCCTGCGTCGCCCAGACCCGCATCCTCCTGCCGCGCTCCCGCTACGACGAGTTCGCCGACGCCCTCGCCGCCGCGGCCGGCGCCCTGACGGTCGGCGACCCGCTGGACCCGGCCACCCAGGTGGGCCCGCTGGTGGCCCGGCGCCAGCAGCAGCGCAACCTCGACTACATCCGCATCGGCCAGGAGGAGGGCGCCAAGATCCTCACCGGCGGCGGACGCCCGGCCGGCCTCGACCGGGGCTGGTACGTCGAACCGACCCTCTTCGGCGACGTCGACAACTCCATGCGCATCGCCCGCGAGGAGATCTTCGGCCCGGTCATCTGCCTGCTGCCCTACGACGACGAGTCCGACGCCGTGAAGATCGCCAACGACTCCGACTACGGGCTGAGCGGCAGCGTCTGGACGGCGGACGTCGAGCACGGCATCGACATCGCCCGGCAGGTCCGCACGGGCACGTACTCCGTCAACACCTTCAGCCTGGACATGCTGGGCCCCTTCGGCGGCTACAAGAACTCCGGCCTGGGGCGGGAGTTCGGGCCCGAGGGGTACGGCGAGTACCTGGAGCACAAGATGATCCACCTCCCGGCGCAGGGGTAGCGATGGGTGACCGCTGGCACGTCGAGGTCGACCGCTCCCTGTGCATCGGCTCCGCGCAGTGCCTCCACCACGCGCCGGACGGATTCCGTCTGGACGCCGCCCGCCAGTCCCGGCCGGCAGCCCCCGACATGGACGCGAACGAGCGGGTGCTGGAGGCGGCCGAGTGCTGCCCGGCGGAGGCGATCGTGATCACGCTGAGCAGCGGGGAGGCGGTGTTCCCGCCGGAGGAATGACGCCTAAAAATCATGGATTGAGGGGTGTCATTCCCTTTCGGGCGTTTTATCCTGGAAATCGGCCTACGAGGCGAGTGAGGGAGTCCGACCGGAGTAGCCGACGTCGGCGGGAAGTGAAGTTCGAGCTTCCGCGGGTGCCGACTGCGACGGTAGGGCTGAGAGGCCGGAAGGGCGCAGGGCCGAAAGGCCGGGCGACCGGAAGGCGACCCCCATCACCTGATCCGGACCATGCCGGCGAAGGGAACCCGTCTCGTAGGTCCTTCGCGTGCCCAGGCGGTCCTTTCCGCGCCCGGGGCCTGCGGCGCTCACGGGGCGGCGGGCGCCGTCAGGTCGATCAGGCGGCACACCGTCTCGATGTCGATCTTCACCTGGGCGATCGAGGCCCGGCCCGACAGCCAGGTGACCAGCGCCGAGTGCCAGGTGTGCTCGATGACCCGGACCGCCGAGAGCTGCTCCGGGGTCGGGTTCTCCTGACCCATCGCATCCAGGATGATCGCCGTCGTCTGGCGGGAGACCTGGTCGACCTCCGGGCTCACGCTGCGGTCGGCGAACGTCAGCGCGCGCACCATCGCATCCGCCAGATGCGGCTCGCGCTGCAACGCCCGGAAGGCCCGCATCAGCGTCTCCGCGACGCGCTCGGCCGCGGTCTCGCCCTGCGGCGGCTTCTTCCGCAGTGTGCCGTGCATGTGCTCCAACTGGTCCTGCATCGTGGCGACCAGCAGGTGGATCTTGGACGGGAAGTAGCGGTACAGCGTGCCGAGCGCCACCTGGGAGGACTCCGCGACCTCCCGCATCTGCACGGCGTCGAAGCCGCCCCGGCTGGCCAGCTGCGCACTCGCGTGCAGGATGCGGCGACGGCGGGCCTCCTGCCGCTCCGTGAGGGGCGGGGAGGCGGGGGCTGCCGCTCTGGCTTCCACCTTGGCCGGCTTGTTCACCTTGGCGCTCACCTTGGCTTCCGCGGGCATGTGTCGGTCCCGTTCCGTGACCGTCCGTGAGGACGAGTGATCACACAGCATGGCACGGGCCCGGTCGTGGCGTGAATCACCTGATCCACTGCTCACAGCTCCCTTACCTGCCGGTAGATTCAGAGCCTCCGAACGATCAAGTCTGAAACTTGTTCTAGATTAGCGTCCCGGCGTAATCTCGCGGGACAGTGCAGGGAGAAGGGGGCCCGGAGTGACCGCTGAGGCCAGGGAGGCCGGGGCTCCACAGGCCCTCGCTGCCGACGGCTTGCGACCGCTCAACATCGCGCTCCTCACCTATAAAGGGAACCCGTTCTGTGGCGGCCAGGGCGTCTACGTCCGGCACCTCTCGCGCGAACTGGCCCGCCTCGGCCACCGGGTCGAGGTCATCGGCTCCCAGCCGTACCCCGTCCTCGACGAGGGCCACGACGGGCTGAGTCTCACCGAGCTGCCCAGCCTCGACCTGTACCGCCAGCCGGATCCTTTCCGCACACCCGGGCGCGGGGAGTACCGCGACTGGATCGACGCGCTGGAAGTCGCGACGATGTGGACGGGCGGTTTCCCGGAACCCCTGACGTTCTCGCTGCGCGCCCGCCGCCATCTGCGCGCCCGCCGCGGTGAGTTCGACGTCGTGCACGACAACCAGACCCTCGGCTACGGCCTGCTGGGCGATGTCGGCGCGCCCCTGGTGACGACCATCCACCACCCCATCACCGTCGACCGGCAGCTGGAGCTGGACGCGGCGGACGGACGCAAGCGGCGCCTGTCGGTGCGGCGCTGGTACGCCTTCACGCGCATGCAGAAGCGCGTCGCGCGCCGGCTGCCGTCCGTGCTCACCGTGTCCGGCACGTCACAGCAGGAGATCATCGACCACCTCGGGGTTCGGCGGGACCGCATCCACGTGGTCCACATCGGCGCCGACACCGACCTTTTCTCGCCGGATCCCTCGGTGCCGGTCGTGCCGGGCCGGATCGTGACGACGTCCAGCGCGGACGTGCCGCTGAAGGGCCTGGTGCATCTCGTCGAGGCGCTCGCCAAGGCACGGACCGAGCACCCCGGCGCCCATCTCGTCGTCGTCGGCAAGCGGCCCACCGAAGGACCGGTCGCCCAGGCGATGGAGCGGTACGGCCTCGAAGGCGCCGTCGAGTTCGTCAAGGGCATCTCCGACGCGGAACTCGTCGACCTGGTGCGCTCGGCTCAAGTCGCCTGCGTGCCGTCGCTCTACGAGGGTTTCTCGCTCCCCGCCGCCGAGGCCATGGCGACGGGCACGCCCCTGCTCGCCACGACCGGCGGTGCCATACCCGAGGTCGCCGGCCGCGACGGGGAGACGTGCCTGGCCGTACCGCCCGGCGACGCGGACGCCCTCGCCGCCGGCCTCGGCCGCCTGCTGTCCGACGCGGACCTGCGCGCCCGCCTCGGCACGGCCGGACGGGAGCGTGTGCTCCGGCACTTCACCTGGGCCAGGGCCGCGGAGGGCACGGTGGCCCGGTACCGCGAGGCGATCGACCGGGCCGGGAATCACACCGAGCCGGGGGTTTCCGGCCGTTCGGCCCCCACGACAGGTGCTGCGGCCACAGCCCCCGCAGTCCCGGCAGGTGCTGTCTCCGCAGCCCCGGCAGATGTAGAAGGCGTCAACTCCGAAAGCAGGGCCACGTGCTGACCGTCGACTTCTCCCGGTTCCCGCTCGCCCCGGGGGACCGGGTCCTGGACCTCGGCTGCGGGGCCGGGCGGCACGCGTTCGAGTGTTACCGGCGCGGCGCGCAGGTCGTGGCGCTGGACCAGAACGCCGAGGAGATCCGCGAGGTCGCGAAGTGGTTCGCGGCGATGAAGGAGGCCGGTGAGGCCCCCGAGGGCGCCACCGCCACCGCGATGGAGGGCGACGCCCTCGCGCTGCCCTTCCCCGACGAGTCCTTCGACGTCGTGATCATCTCCGAGGTCATGGAGCACATCCCGGACGACAAGGGCGTCCTCGCCGAGATGGTGCGGGTGCTCAAGCCCGGCGGGCGCATCGCCGTCACCGTCCCGCGCTACGGCCCCGAGAAGGTCTGCTGGAGCCTCTCCGACGCCTACCACGAGGTCGAGGGCGGCCACATCCGCATCTACAAGGCGGACGAACTGCTGGAGAAGATCCGCGAGGCCGGCCTGCGGCCCTACGGCACGCACCACGCCCACGCCCTGCACTCGCCCTACTGGTGGCTCAAGTGCGCGTTCGGCGTCGACAACGACAAGGCGCTGCCGGTGCGGGCGTACCACAAGCTGCTCGTCTGGGACATCATGAAGAAGCCGCTGGCCACCCGGGTCGCCGAGCAGGCGCTGAACCCGCTGATCGGCAAGAGCTTCGTGGCGTACGCGACCAAGCCGCACCTGCCGCGCCTCGCCGACACCGGGGCGGACGCCACGTGACCACTCCCCGGACGGAACATCTGGTCCTGCCCGGGGTCCTCACCGCGGGGGAGGCCGCCGCGACCGTCGCCGGCATCCTCGCCGTGCAGCGCGAGGACGGTGCGATCCCCTGGTTCCGGGGGCACCACCTCGACCCGTGGGACCACGTCGAGGCGGCCATGGCTCTCGACACGGCAGGCGAGCACGAGGCCGCCGAGCGGGCCTACCTGTGGCTGGCCCGGCACCAGAACGAGGACGGCTCCTGGTACGCCGCCTACACCGACGGTGAGGCCGACGCGGTCACCGACCGGGGCCGGGAGACCAACTTCGTCGCCTACATAGCCGTCGGCGTCTGGCACCACCACCTCTCCACCGGCGACGACGCCTTCCTGGACCGGATGTGGCCGGCGGTGTACGCGGCGGTGGAGTTCGTGCTGCGTCTGCAGCAGCCCGGCGGGCAGATCGGCTGGCGGCGCGACGACGACGGTACGGAGACGGCGGACGCCCTGCTGACGGGCAGCTCCTCCATCCACCACGCGCTGCGCTGCGCTCTCGCCATCGCCGAGCAGCGCGAAGAGGCGCAACCGGACTGGGAGTTGGCGGCGGGCGCGCTGCGGCACGCCATACGCCACCACCCCGAGCGGTTCCTCGACAAGAACCGGTACTCGATGGACTGGTACTACCCGGTGCTCGGCGGTGCGCTGACCGGTGCGGAGGCGAAGGCCCGGATCGAGGAGGACTGGGACCGGTTCGTCGTCCCCGGGCTCGGGGTGCGCTGTGTCGTTCCCAACCCGTGGGTGACGGGGGGTGAGTCGGCCGAACTCGCCCTCGCGTTGTGGGCGATGGGGGAGTCCGACCGGGCGTTGGAGATCCTGCAGTCGATCCAGCACCTGCGCGATGCGGAGAGCGGGCTGTACTGGACGGGGTACGTCTTCGACGACGAGGCGATCTGGCCGCGGGAGTTGACGACGTGGACCGCGGGGTCGTTGCTGCTGGCCGTCGCCGCGTTGGGTGGGCATGAGGCTACGTGCCAGGTGTTCGGTGGTGCGGACTTGCCTGTGGGGCTGGAGTCGGACTGTTGCGCCTAAAGGGTGTTGCAGAAGGCTTGGCGGCGGGCATGGCTGGGTGATGGCTGACCTGCTGTTTCACCCTGCCATGGCGAGGTTGTGCATGGTGGCGA